>JASFOC010000044.1:0-10431 GCA_050116715.1 Gammaproteobacteria bacterium | reverse complement strand
ACATGACTTCCAGGATATGGCTGGCGGTATGCGTCATGGAGATGACGTAATTGCCGAAGGCGTTGATGCTGACCTCGTCCTGCATGCTGCGCATGACGGCAAACACTTCCAGGGTCTCGCGGGTTGTCTCCGAGAGCCGGTTGTGATCGATACCGGGGGGCGGGCCGGCAATAGTCCGTGACAGGTAGTTCTGGCGCGCGGCCTCATCGAGTGCGGCGTAATCGAGGTTGTTGTCACACAACCGGCACAGCTCGCCGACGGCCTCGGTATGGCGCGTCGATTCCTGGCGGATGTCCAGGTGCATCAGGTAAAAGCCGAAGGTCTCCACCAGCCGGATCAGGTCCTGCAGATGTTCCCGCGCCAGGTTGGCGTCGCCGTGTGCACACAGCGAATCCCGTATCAACAGCAGATCCTGCAGCAAGTCCTGCTCCGTCGTATAGCCGATGTCCTGCGCCGGGTATGCCACGTCGGGATTATCCAGGCGTTCACTGACCGCGGTGAGATTCAGTCTAATGCGGTGGCGCATAATGCGCAGCTTGCGGCGGTAGGGTTCCTGGTGATACTGATGCCGGAACGAGGGCAGGGCCTCGGCAAATGCGCGGGCATCCGCCTCGATGCTATCGAGAAACTCCCCGGAAAATTCGCACAGGCGTGAGGAGTGGGTCAGCCGGTAGCCGAGTTCCTCGACGCGGCGCAGGTAGAGGATCAGTACCTCGCGCATGTGCAGGCGCAGCGCCATGGCTGTGGTCTGCGGCTTGACGAAGGGGTTGCCGTCACGGTCACCGCCAATCCAGGAACCAAACTGGATCAACCCGCCTGGCGCGCTGATGGCGGGCTCGCCATCATGGTCGCCGTAGACCCGGCGGATGGCTTTCTCGAGGTAGTGGTAGGTCTGGGGTACGGCCTCGAACAGACTCTCCCGGAAAAAGTACAGGCCGTTGCGGATTTCATCCTCCACGCTGGGTTTACGGGTGCGGACCTCGTCTGTCTTCCAGAGCACCTGGATCTCACGCTTGACCGCCTGGCGAATATCGTTGCGCTCATCCCGACCCAGGCGGTGGTCGTGGAGACGGTCGCTGGTCACGAAGATGCGTCTCAGGGCGAACATCACCGTGCGCCGGATCGCTTCCGTGGGGTGGGCGGTGAATACCGGCAGGTACAGGGTCTGGTTCAACAGCTGCTGCAACTGGCCGGCATCGATGCCCTGGTCGTGGAATTCCTGCAGGGTTTGCGTGAAGGAGCCGTACCACAGCGGGCCGTGGCGGCGCGTCTGCTGGCGACGCTGGCGGTGCTGAACGGATTCCTCTGCAATATTGACCAGGCTGAAGTACAGGTTGAATGCGCGGATCACGTCTGTGAGGTCATTGGGTTCCAGGTTTTCGATGACCCGGGACAACCGCTTGCGCAGGGCGGGATTGTCCTGCTTGCGCAGGCGTATGTAGCCGCGGCGCAGGGTTTCCACTGCGAAAAGGATCTTTTCACCGGCCTGCTCGCGCAGCACCTCACCCAGCAGGTCGCCAAACAGGCGGACGCGGCTGCGCAGTTCCTTGTCGGATGCGGGGTTGTAGACAGATTCCTGTGCCTGCGTCATAAGCATAAAAAAGCCACGCCATGGCGCGGCATCCGGTTTCGTTGATCGATTATACCTTGGGACTGTGTTTTCGCCAGCTATCCCGGCCCGGGTGTGGAACCGCGAGCAGGCAGCCTTGCCTGGCAATCAAACCGGAATAACAGCTTGCCGCCATGACCTGGCGAAAAGCACGTTCCTATGTCGCATCTTGTTTGGCGGGTTGTAAAGGGGACAGGTAGTCGGAAGCGCACCAGCCTTTGCCGTGTAACCTGGTATTTACATAATACCAGCCGCCTGTCTCGCTGATGTACTCAACTTCTGTGCCAGCATTCAGCACAGCAATTGGTGTTGTATTCAAGGAGGTGGAAGGCCTGAGATTTATCCTGGCCTTCACTGTATGTGTGGGCACAAATGCCTGTTCCGTTGCGGGTGCGGTATCCTCCTCGCTTGATGTGGCTGAACCCGCGTCAGCGAATTCCGCGGTTTCAGCGGCAGGATCAGATGAGGTTTTCTGTGATGCCGGCACGTCCTTGTTGTTTGCCTGATTCACGGCGTCAGCCATCACCAGAATACGCTCGAATCTGGCGTCCATTCTGGAAACGGTGTCTGCGAGCAGCTCCATGCGCTGATTCAGGCGGGCAATATTGTCATTTGTTTTCCTGATCTCTTCAGGGCTCATGACATCTGCAGCTTCCGCGCGAACTGAATTGCTATTGTCTCCCGTCACCAGGGGTTTCGTTAACCCTATTACAGTAGCGATCAGCAGGCCGACCGCGACTCCACCCAGGGCAACGAGGTATTGTGGCCTGTCGTGCGCGGCGCCGGCTTCTGCCGTCGTCCGCCTGCTGCCCTGCATTTTCTCCCTTTGCAGCTGCTTGATCTCTTCGATTCGTTGCCTGGCTTGCTCCATGATTTTCTACCCTGGTAGACCCGGAATATGTGATGCTGATAAAAGGCGCCTGGTACACATGCCCGGGGAAACCCGGGCCTGGACTGGCAATACCCGGCACAGCGTTGCCTCGATACAGGATCCTGCAGTAAAGATATCGCCCCGATAACCTGAAGATTAACGGAAACCGGCAGCTTGTGCCTGAACGGATCCGGGGGAATTCAATTCCACCAGGCCGTTCAGCTGCGGCGATTTCAGTGGCGACACGCAAATCCCTGGAATTATGAAGGCTGTCGCATAAGGGGCCTTCTTTGCCGTGCAGTGGGACTGGTATACGAAACAACCTGAAACACCGGGTCGGAGCCCCTGCAGGCCCTTGCCCGGGCGGGTTCCGGGATTACCCTGCCCGGGTCCGGGGTCGGCGCTTATCCGCTCTGCCGGATGGCGAGGACTTTCTCGAACAGGTCCAGGTATTGCTCGGCGCTGCGTTTCCAGCTGAAGTCCTGTTTCATGCCGTTGACGATGATTTGCTGCCAGGCTTCGGGGTCCTGGTAGTACTGCAGGGCGCGCGTCACGGTGGCAAGCAGCGCGGTTGCCGTGGGTGCGGTGAAACTGAAACCGGTCGCCGTCCTGTTCTCCAGGGTCTCGGGGGTAGTGTCCGTGACCGTGTCGGCGAGGCCGCCGGTATGCCGCACGATCGGTATGGTGCCGTAGCGCTGGCTGTAGATCTGGTTGAGCCCGCAGGGTTCGAAGCGTGACGGCATCAGGAAGATGTCGGCGCCTGCCTCGATATGGTGGGCAAGCGCCTCGTCATAACCCAGAAACGCCGCGATGTGCTGCGGCCATTCGGCACAGGCCTTGCCAATGGCTGCCTCGATGAGCGGGTCGCCGCTGCCCAGGATGGCCAGTTGCGCGTCCCGGTCGACCAGTTCCGGCACGATGTCCAGGATCAGGTCGATGCCCTTCTGCTCGACCAGGCGACTGATGACGGCCAACAGGGGGCGACTGCTGTCGACCGGCAGCCCGAAATGTTGCTGCAGCGCCTGCTTGTTTTCGCGCTTGTGGAACAGGCAGCGCTGGTTGTACTGCACCGGTATCTGGGTGTCCCGTCCGGGATTCCAGACATTGTAGTCGACGCCGTTCACGATGCCGGTCAGGTTGTGCCTGCGATGACTGATCAGGCCTTCCAGGCCGTAGCCGAATTCGGCTGTCTGGATCTCGCTGGCGTAGGTGGGACTGACGGTGGTGATCCAGTCGGCGAATACCAGTCCGCCCTTGATGAAGGAGAACTGCTTGTGGAATTCCATGGCCTCCGTGCTCCAGAAACCGGCCGGCAGGTTGAGTCCCGCGAACGTGTCCCAGTCGAACAGGCCCTGGTAGGCCAGGTTGTGGATGGTGAACACCGTTGCAGGTCCCTGTGTCCGGGTCGCCAGCAGTGGCGGTACCAGTCCGGTCTGCCAGTCGTTGCAGTGGACCATCTGCGGTTGCCAGTCGAGGCCGGCGTCATCTTCAGCCACGGCCTGGATGGCACGGCAGAATGCGGTGAAGCGCTCGGCATTGTCCGGCCAGGGTCCGCCATCGCTGGCGGTGTAGGGATTCCCGGGCCGGTCGAAATGCACCGGTGAGTCGACCAGGTAGAGCTTAACGGTGCTGCCAGGCAGGCGGCCGGCGAGCAGACGCACCGGGGTGGCGACGCCCTCGAGCTCGAGATGTGCCGCCAGCGTCAGGTTGTCTGCCTGTTTCAGTATCCGCTGATAGGCGGGGATAATGACGCGAATGTCATGCCGCAGGTTGCGGATGGCGCGCGGCAGGCTCCCGGCGACGTCCGCCAGTCCTCCGGTCTTGATGAGCGGATGCGCTTCGGAGCTGGCGAATAGAATATCCATGGGTCTGTGCTTTGGTCGGAAATCGGTGCTGGCAGGTCGGTGCCAGCGGGGGAAGGGTGCTGCATATCAGGGGATACGTCAACACCCCGGCCTTTCCAGGGTTTAAACATGCTGATCTGCCATTGGGAAAAGGGGTTAAACGGGGGCAGCCTCATCGAATGCGTGTCGCGCACGGGTGTATCGCCTATAATCACAACGGGAGTTGGCCAGACAGTCGCGGGGGAGGCGGTAACGTTTCCCCGGAGGAAAGTCCGGGCTCCACAGGGCGGGATGCCAGGTAATGCCTGGGGGATGTGAATCCACGGAAAGTGCCACAGAAAATATACCGCCGGCTGTATCCGGAAACGGAGCACCCGGTAAGGGTGAAATGGTGCGGTAAGAGCGCACCGCGCGTCTGGCAACAGGCGTGGCAGGGTAAACCCCATCCGGAGCAAGACCAAATAGGGGAACGATCGTGCGGCCCGCACGGTTCCCGGGTAGGTTGCTTGAGGCGTGCGGTGACGCACGACCCAGATGAATGGCTGTCCAAGACAAAACCCGGCTTATCGGCCGACTCCCGCCCTTATGCCGGTTTCCGCCCCGGGATGCCCCGGATTTGTGAGTCATGGCAGCGGTTGCAATCCCGTTCCGCAGGGATCCCAACCCTTCCATAACATATGTCGCGCAACGCCGTGCCGCGGCGGGCTCGATGGAAACCCGTGGGTAAAACACGTATATTGGCGCGCCTGTTACACTGTTTTTGAAACCCGATGATTCGTAAGCTTTATATCAAGACACACGGTTGCCAGATGAACGAGTATGACTCGTCCCGCATGGCCGATGCCCTGGCGGCATCGCACCGGCTGGCACTGACACAGGACCCGTTGCAGGCTGATGTGCTGTTGCTGAATACCTGCTCGATCCGTGAAAAGGCGCAGGAAAAGGTGTTCTCCGAACTGGGGCGCTGGAAGGCGTTGAAGGACAGCCGGCCGGAACTGGTCATCGGCGTCGGAGGTTGCGTGGCAAGCCAGGAAGGTGAGGCCATCCGCGCCCGCGCCCCTTATGTCGATATCATTTTTGGACCGCAAACGCTGCATCGTCTGCCGCAATTGCTGGATGATGTGCATCGCGCTCGCGGCCCGGTCATCGATGTCAGCTTCCCCGAGATCGAAAAGTTCGACTGCCTGCCGGTACACCGGGCGGAAGGGCCGACCGCTTTTGTCTCTATCATGGAAGGCTGCAGCAAGTACTGCAGCTTCTGTGTCGTGCCCTACACGCGCGGCGAGGAGGTCAGCCGGCCGTTTGACGATATTCTCGCCGAGGTGGCGGAGCTTGCATCCCAGGGCGTGCGCGAAGTCACCCTGCTCGGTCAGAACGTCAACGCCTGGCGCGGCCTGATGCACGATGGTGAAGTTGCGGACCTGGCGCTGCTGATCACCTGGCTGGCAGCCGTCGAGGGTATCGGCCGGATTCGCTATACCACCTCGCATCCACTGGAAATGAGCGACAGCCTGATCCAGGTGTACGCCGAGGTGCCGGAACTGGCGGGACACCTGCATCTCCCGGTGCAGAGCGGCTCCGACCGCGTGCTGGCATTGATGAAGCGCAAGCACACGGCGCTGGAATACAAGTCCATCATCCGCCGGCTGCGTGCCGTGCGCCCGGATATCAGCATCTCATCGGACTTTATCGTCGGTTTTCCCGGCGAAACCGCCGCGGACCACGCGCAGACCCTGGCGCTGATCGAGGAGATCGGCTTCGACCATTCCTTCAGTTTCGTCTACAGCCGGCGCCCCGGCACGCCGGCTGCCGACCTCCCGGACGATGTGCCACTCGTGGTGAAGAAGCAGCGTCTCGCACAACTGCAGCAGCGCATCAGCGACAGGTCCGCCGAGATCAGCCGTGCCATGGTCGGCACGGTGCAGCGCATCCTGGTCGACCGGGTGTCCCGCAAGCGTGACGACCAGGTCAGCGGGCGCACCGGGAACAACCGCGTGGTGAATTTCGATGCCGGCCCTGAGCTGATCGGGCAGTTCGTGGACGTGCGCATTACCGAAGCCCTGCCAAACTCGCTGCGTGCCGAGCTGCTGGAACCCTGCAGCGCCACGCCATGCCAGAGGGCCTCTTGAATACCGCGACACACGCCGTCGATATCAAGCTGGAACCTGCGGACAACGATCGCCTGGCCGAGTTGTGCGGGCAGTTCGACGATCACCTGCGGCAGCTGGAAAAGCGCCTCGGTGTTGAAATCAACAGCCGTGGCAACCAGTTCCGCGTAATCGGCGATGCCGGCAGTGTGCAGCAGGCATGCGAAGTGCTGCAGGGTTTGTACCGGGCGACGGAAAGCGGCACGCTGACGCCGGAAAAAATCCATCTGTTCCTGCAGGAGGTCGATGGCAATGCGACGGTCGTCCCGGAGCCTGTGCCGCTGCATGACATCGTCATCCGCACCCCGGGCCGCACCATTACGCCACGCGGCGCCAACCAGACCCGATACCTGCAGAACATCATCAAGCACGATCTGAACTTCGGTGTCGGCCCGGCAGGGACCGGCAAGACCTACCTGGCGGTTGCCTGCGCGGTGCAGTCACTGGAGCAGGAAAAGGTCAGCCGGCTGGTGCTGGTGCGACCCGCGGTGGAGGCGGGCGAACGCCTGGGATTCCTGCCGGGTGACATGACGCAGAAGGTGGATCCCTATCTGCGGCCGTTGTATGACGCCCTCTACGAGATGCTCGGCATCGAGCGCGTTGCCAAGCTGATAGAGCGCAATGTGATCGAGGTCGCGCCGCTGGCATTCATGCGCGGCCGCAGCCTCAACGATGCCTTCATCATCCTTGACGAGGCGCAGAATACCACGGTGGAGCAGATGAAAATGTTCCTGACCCGTATCGGGTTTGGTTCGACCGCGGTGGTCACTGGCGATATTACCCAGATCGACCTGCCCAAGCATGCCGAGTCCGGCCTGCGTCAGGCCGCCGACGTGCTGAAGCAGCAGGACGGGATCAGTTTTACCTTCTTCGCCTCGCGCGATGTGGTCAGGCACCCGCTGGTGCAGCAGATCATATCCGCCTACGAGGCATACGACCGCAGTGACCGGGGCGAGGCGTAGATGTCGCGGACGTGCTGCCGCTATCCCGCGTGGAGGTCATGTGACAGAGCCTGATACCAGGATCGATGTCCAGTGCGCCATCAGTACAGAGGGTATTCCGGCAGCGGAGAAACTGCGCTACTGGGTCGATTCTGCACTGCAGGGCCAGCGCGACGGGGCGGAGCTGGCCCTGCGTATCGTCGACGCGGCGGAGATTACCGCACTCAACCGGCGGTACCGCGGCAAGGACGGCCCCACCAACGTCCTGTCCTTTCGGTTTGATCCCATGCCCGGTGTGGTGACGGAGCAGCTTGGTGATATCGTGATCTGTGCCCCTGTCGTGGTCGCCGAGGCGGTGGCCCAGGGGAAAACGCTGGAGGCGCACTGGGCACACATTGTGATCCACGGTGTGCTGCACCTGCTGGGGTATGATCACCACGGAGAGAAGGAAGCGCAGGCAATGGAAGCACTGGAGATCCGGCTGCTGGCTGCGCTGGGATATCCTGACCCGTATGCATCGCAATGATACTTGTTACGGCCTGATCCGGGTATCTGGCCACGGAATCCACGGAAAAACACGCAATATACCTTGAGGTAACGCTGAATAATTCGTCACTTCCGGTAAAAACCGGGGTCCAGATTCTTGGTGTTCCGGATTCCGGCATACAGGGCATGGCGAACGACGCTGCAACCGGGCCCTGTTGCGTGTATCCGTGTCATGCGAGGCCGGAATTTATTGACAAAGGAGTTGTACCCCAAGCAGGGGCCATCCGTATTCATCCGGTGTCCCTGTACTGGAAATCCGCTCGCCAGGCACCATATAGTATTTCCCGATGAGATCCCGGATCATTGCTGCGGGCAAGCTCATCTAAAGTCTCGGTATTGTTATGCAACCAAATGGAATTTATGAATAAAGACAAATCGACAGGGGGTTCCGCTGCCACCTCATGGCCCGACCGGCTGAAGCAGGTGCTGTCGCGGGAACCGACCGACAAGACGCAGTTGCTGGAACTGTTGCGAGCCGCCTGCGAGCGGGAACTGTTCGACGCCGATGCGCTCGCCATGATCGAGGGCGTACTGCAGGTGGACGACATGCGGGTGCGGGATATCATGCTGCCGCGTTCCCAGGTCGTCGCCCTCGAGCGTGATGCCCCGCCCGCTGAATTGCTGCGGACCATCGTGAACTCGGGACATTCGCGCTTTCCGGTGATCGGTGACAACCCCGACGAGGTTGTCGGCATCCTGCTGGCGAAAGACCTGCTACTGTATGCCTTCGAGCGCAAGAGTGAGCATTTCAATCTCCGGGACGTGCTGCGCCCCGCGGTATTCATTCCGGAAAGCAAGCGACTCAACGTGTTGCTGAAGGAGTTTCGCTCCAGCCGCAACCACATGGCCATCGTGGTGGACGAGTACGGCGGGGTTGCCGGCATGGTCACCATCGAGGATGTGCTGGAACAGATCGTCGGTGAAATCGAGGACGAGCACGACGTCGAGGAAGAGGACACCATTCGCAGACACAGCCAGATGCATTACACCGTAAAGGCGTTGACACTGATAGAAGACTTCAACGAGTACTTCGGTACGCAGCTCGAGGACGATGAATTCGATACCATCGGCGGGCTGGTGGTGCACCAGATCGGGCATTTGCCCAAGCGCGGTGAACGCATCGTCATCGGCAACCTGCTGTTCAAGATCCTGCGTGCCGACAATCGTCGCGTCCACATGCTGCAGCTGACACTGCTCCCCGGACCGGTGGCGCCCCCCGCAGAAGGCAGCGAGCATATTGTCACGTGAGCCGGCCTGCGGCGCGATTCGCATGGCTGCTCCTGCCAACCTCGGGTGCGCTGGCCGTTGCCGCTTTTGCGCCGCTGGGCTGGTTCCCCGTCGCCTGTCTGTCCCTGTTGCCGCTGTTTTATTACTGGCAGCAGGACACGCCGGGCCAGGCATTGCGCCATGGACTGCTGTTCGGTCTGGGTTTCTTCGGGGCAGGGATCTCCTGGGTCTTCGTCAGCGTTCACGTGTACGGCCATGTGCCGGTTGCCGCCGCGGTTCCGGTGACCGTGGGCCTGGTGCTGTTCCTGAGCCTGTATCCGGCGCTGCTCGGTTACCTGTTGAAACGGTTCCTGCCGCGGGCTTCCTGGTCGGTCCTGGTGCTGGCGTATCCGGCTGGCTGGGCATTGAGCGAGTGGCTGCGCGGCTGGGTGTTCAGCGGGTTTCCGTGGCTGGGCATCGGCAACAGCCAGATCGACAGTCCACTTGCCGGCTATGCGCCGGTGCTGGGTGTGTTCGGGATCGGCTGGCTGGTGGCGCTGTCGGCAGCCCTGCTGCTGGCGGTGCTGCAGAACCGCTACCGGGCCGCCAGCCTGGCGATGCTGGCGGGGGTCTGGACGGGCGGCCTGCTGCTGGGGCAGGTTGGCTGGACCTCTCCGGCGGGAGAGCCAGTCAAGGTTGCCCTGGTGCAGGGGAATATTGCGCAACAGGACAAGTGGCAGCCGGACAAGCTGCTGGATTCGCTGACCCACTACGCAGACACGAGTTTCGCCCTGACGGACATCGACCTGATCGTCTGGCCGGAAACCGCCATCGCTGCTTTCTATGACCAGGTCAATGAAAATTACATTCCGTACCTCGAGGAGAAACTGCAGGAAAGCGGTGCCTCGCTGCTGACCGGCATCCCGGTGCTGGATCGCACCAGCTGGGAATACTACAACGCGGTGATTTCACTGGGTGGCAAGCGGGCCTTTTACTACAAGCGCCACCTGGTGCCGTACGGTGAATACCTGCCGCTGCGGCGGGTGTTCGGGTCCACCCTGGATGCACTGGCGGTGCCCAATGCCGATTTCAGCAGCGGCGCAGATAACCAGCCGCTGTTGCAGGCGGCGGGTTACCCGGTGGCGACCTCGATTTGTTTCGAGGTGGTGTTCGGCGAGGAACTGATACAGGCACTGCCCGAGGCTGCGCTGCTGGTCAATGTGAGCAACGATGCCTGGTTTGGCCGTTCGCTGGCGCCATTTCAGCA
>JASFOC010000043.1:0-10524 GCA_050116715.1 Gammaproteobacteria bacterium | reverse complement strand
AGCAGATGCACACGGTGATTGCCAGCGAATGTACAGGCTGCAACCTGTGCATCCCGCCCTGCCCGGTGGAGTGCATCCACATCCTGCCCGTCAAGGCAAACATCCTGACATGGACGTGGCCCAAACCTGCCGACAACAGCACGCCGGAGGCAAAGCATGGCTGAACGGGCCAACAGGTCCAGTCCTGCACCACAGGCATTCAACCGCCTCTACCGGTTCCACGGTGGCCTGAAACTGGCGGGCCACCGCGAACTCACAATGTCGCAGCCCATCACCCCGGCGGGTATACCGCCCCTGCTGGTGCTGCCGCTGCTGCAGCATATCGGCGAACCGGCGGAGGCACTGGTGAAGCCGGGTGACACGGTGCATACCGGCGAACTGATCGCCCGCGCGGTCGGCACAGTCAGCGCCCCGGTGCATGCCTCCAGTTCCGGTACCGTGGTGGCCGTCGAACCGCGTCCCGTGCCGCACCCTTCCGGGCTGCCGGCGGACTGCATCGTCATCGAGACAGACGGTCGGGACCAGTGGCTGGAACCGGCCGCTGGCCTGCCCGATTACCGGGCCATGGAACCGCTGGCGCTGCTGGAACGCATTCGCGCAGCAGGCATCGTCGGCCTCGGCGGCGCCGGTTTCCCCACCCGGGTAAAGCTGACTTCCGGCAAGCGGGCGATCGACACGCTCATCATCAACGGCGCCGAGTGCGAACCGTACATCACCTGCGACCAGCGCCTGATGCGCGAGCGCGCGATGGAGGTTATCGAAGGCGTCAGGATCATGCAGCACATCGTGCAGCCGGCAACCTGCACCATCGCGGTGGAGGACAGCATGCCGGCGGCCGAGACCGCCCTGCGCGACGCCCTGGAAACACTGCAGGAGACCGGCATCAGTGTGACGCGCATTCCCACCATTTACCCGACCGGTGGCGAACGCCAGCTTATCAAGGTACTCACCGGCTGCGAGGTGCCCAGCCAGGGACTGCCTGCCGACATCGGCATCATCTGCCAGAACGTCGGCACGGCCGCCGCGGTCTACCGGGCGGTCTGCAAGGGGGAACCGCTGCTGTCGCGCATCGTGACCGTGACCGGTACAGGCATCGTCTCGCCGCAAAATCTCGAGGTGCGCATCGGCACACCGCTCAGCCACCTGGCAGGCGTCTGCGGCGGCTACACCCGGAATGTGGAGCGGCTGCTGATTGGCGGGCCGATGATGGGCTATGCCGTCAACAGTGATGCCGTGCCGGCCATCAAGACCACCAATTGCATCCTCGCCGTCACCCGCGAGGAAATGCCCGCACCACCGCCGCCAAAGCCCTGCATCCGCTGCGGCAAGTGCACCGAGGTCTGCCCGGCCGACCTGCTGCCGCAGCAGTTGTACTGGTACACGCGCAGCGGCAACTACGATGCGGCGCAGGACTATGACCTGTTCGACTGCATCGAATGCGGCTGCTGCGCCTACGTCTGCCCGAGCCACATACCGCTGGTACAGCACTACCGCCACGCCAAGACGGAAATCTGGGCGCAGGAAAAACAGCGCAAGAAATCCGATCTCGCCCGCCAGCGGCACGAAGCGCGGCTGGCGCGGCTGGAACGCATCAAGCAGGAACGGGCGGAGAAAATGGCCCGTAAAAAACAGGTCCTGCAGCAGGGCGAGGGCAGTGGCCCGGATCCCAGGCAGGCTGCGATCCAGGCAGCGCTGGAACGCGTAAAGCGCAAGAAGGAACAGGCCGGGGTCAGCCCCGGGAATACCGACAATCTGACGCCGGAGCAGCAACGGCAGATCGCCGCCGCGGACCAGCGGCGTGCAGCACAGAAGAACGCCGACAGGCAGGCTGACTAATGGAATTCAGAACCTACAGTTCACCACACCTGCCGGCCACTGGCAGCGTGTCCCGCATGATGTTCTTTGTCCTGCTGGCCCTGCTGCCCGGCAGTCTGTGTGCCGCCTGGCTGTTTGGCTGGGGTGTACTGGTCAATATCCTGCTGGCCGGTCTCGCGGCTATCGCTGCCGAAGCGGCCATGCTGCTGGCACGCCGGCGGCCGGTGCTGCCCGTACTGCAGGACGGCAGCGCCCTGCTGACCGGCGTGCTGCTGGCACTGGCGCTGCCGCCGCTGGCGCCATGGTGGATTCCGGTCATCGGCAGCCTGTTCGCGATTGTCATTGCGAAACAGCTCTACGGCGGCCTGGGTTACAACCCCTTCAACCCGGCCATGGCCGGCTACCTGGTACTACTGATTTCCTTCCCCAGGGAACTCAGCCTGTGGCCCGCGACAGGCCAGGTCCTGGGCCTGGCGGATACCCTGCAACTGGTGTTCGCGGGCAGCCTCCCGGACACACTGACACTCGATGCCATCACCATGGCCACACCGCTGGATGCCGTCAAGACGCGGCTGGGCCTCAGCGAAACCCTCACGGAAATACATGAAAGTGCCATCTTCGGCAGCTTTGCCGGGGCCGGCTGGGAATGGCTCAACCTGTGGTTCCTGCTCGGCGGCCTGTGGCTGTTGCAGCAGAAAATCATCAAGTGGCAGATCCCGGCAGGCATGCTGGGTGGCCTGTTCCTGACCGCGCTGCTGTTCTACGCCTGGAACCCCGACATCTACCCCTCGCCGTTGTTTCATCTCTTCAGCGGCGCCGCGATGCTGGGGGCCTTCTTTATCGCGACCGATCCGGTTTCCGCCAGCACCACCCCGCGCGGCGGGCTGTATTACGGGCTCGGCATCGGTGTCCTGACCTACGTGATTCGTACCTGGGGCGGCTACCCGGACGGCGTCGCCTTCGCCGTACTGCTGATGAACATGGCGGCACCGACCATCGACTACTACACCCGGCCGCGCGTGTTCGGCCATGACGACAGCTGAATGAACTACCGCCAGAGCCTGATTACCGCCGCCATCCTGCTGCTGTTCGCCCTCATCGGGACGGCCATGGTGGCCTATACCTACGACAGCACCAGGGAACAGATTGCCGCCAACGAACGCGCCACACTGCTGCGCAAACTCCACCGTCTGATCCCGCCGGAAAGTCATGACAATGCGCTGCTGCAGGACACCCTGCAGGTACAGGACCGGACCCTGCTGGGGACCACAGATCCGGTGACCATTTACCGCGCCCGGATGCAAGGTAAACCGGTTGCCGTGGTCATCACAGCCGTGGCACCCGACGGTTACAGCGGCAGCATCCGTCTGCTGGTGGGGATCAATGTTGACGGCACCCTGGGCGGTGTACGCGTGGTCTCGCACCGGGAAACGCCCGGTCTCGGTGATGCGATCGAGGAAGAACGCTCCGACTGGATCCTGGGATTTACCGGCAAATCACTGCAGAATCCTCCACTGGAGAAGTGGGCTGTGAAAAAGGACGGCGGTGCATTTGATCAACTCACCGGCGCAACCATTACGCCGCGCGCCGTGGTGAAGGCCGTGCGCCAGGCCCTGCTATACTACCGCCACCACAAGGATGCCCTGTTTGCCCCGGGCGAAACAACGAGCGAGCCATGAGCGAACCGACATACCACAGGATCATTGCCGACGGCCTCTGGCAGAACAACCCCGGCATGGTGCAGCTGCTCGGACTGTGCCCGCTGCTGGCGGTAACAACCACGGTAACCAACGGTCTGGGGCTGGGGCTTGCCACCACCATGACACTGGTCGCATCCAACGTCATCGTTTCCCTGATTCGCCGGCTGGTCCGGCCCGAGGTGCGGATTCCCGTGTTCGTGCTGGTCATTGCCTCGGTCGTCACCGTTATCGATCTTGCCATGAACGCCTGGCTGCATGAGCTGCACATGATACTCGGTATCTTCATCCCGCTGATCGTCACCAACTGCTCCATCATTGGCCGCGCCGAGTCCTTCGCCTCGCGCCACAGCGTCGACCGTGCGCTGCTGGACGGCCTGGCAATGGGTGTCGGCTTCACCCTGGTACTGGTTGCCCTGGGCGGGCTGCGCGAACTCGTCGGCCAGGGCACACTGCTGGCACAGGCCCACCTGATGTTCGGGGAAATCGGACGTCAGCTGACCCTGACCGTCATCGCCGACTATCGCGGCTTTCTGCTGGCCATCCTGCCGCCGGGTGCATTCATGGGCCTGGGGTTCCTGATTGCCGGGATGAATGTCATCAACGCGCGCCGCGAGCGACGGGCCACGGTACAGGTACCGGCACTCGGCCGGGTCAGCGAAGCCTGATCGCTGCGGACCTGCACAGCGGTGAATCGCAGCAAACGCCAGCAAATCTTCGAGCGGCTGCGTGCCAATAACCCGCATCCCACGACGGAACTCCAGTATGGCAACCCGTTCCAGCTGCTGGTCGCGGTCATGCTCTCGGCGCAATCCACCGATGTCGGGGTCAACAAGGCCACGCGCGCGCTGTTCAAAAAGGTAAAGACGCCGCGCGCCCTGCTGCAGCTCGGCGAAGCCGGGCTGAAGGAGTACATCAAGACTATCGGGCTGTACAACACCAAGGCGCGCAATATCATCAGGACCTGCAGCATCCTGGTGGAGCAACATCAGGGCAAGGTGCCCGAGGAGCGTGCTGCGCTGGAAGCGCTGCCGGGCGTGGGTCGCAAGACCGCCAGCGTGGTACTGAATACCGCGTTTGGACATCCGACCATCGCGGTTGATACACACATCTTCCGCGTCGCGAACCGCACCGGCATCGCACCCGGCAAAACCGTGCACGCGGTGGAACAGCGCCTGCTGCGGCTGGTTCCCGACGAATTCAGGAAGGATGCGCACCACTGGCTGATCCTGCTCGGACGTTATACCTGTATCGCCCGCAAGCCGCGTTGCCAGTCGTGCATCATCTCCGACCTGTGCGAATATCGCGACAAGAATTTCGAATAAATACAAGTCGCTGCAGAGATAATCAGAACGAACAATACAGCGGCGCCCGGAGGATTCAGCACATCCGCACGCGCAGGATAGCAATGCGAACGATTATCAGAAACTTTTTGCATCCAGCAAGGTCGTAATGGGTGACACCAGTCAGGTCGCTGCAATCGACCATCAAACAAACAGAACATCCTTTACCCACAAACAAAATCGTATGGAGATCCCAATGTCACAGAAAACCCACCTGAAACCCATGGCTATCGCTGCCGGTGCCGCCCTGGCAACCTCCCTCGCCGCAACCACACCGGCCAGTGCAGCGGAAAACCCGTTTGCCATGTCCGAACTGTCCAGCGGTTACATGGTCGCCGAGATGGCCGAAGGCAAGTGCGGCGGGACCAAGGCCAGCGAAGAAACCAAGACCATGAAGGAAGGCAAGTGCGGCGAAGGCAAGGCCAGCGAGGAAACCAAGACCATGAAGGAAGGCAAGTGCGGCGAGGGCAAGTGTGGCGGGACCAAGGCCAGCGAGGAAACCAAGACCATGAAGGAAGGCGAGTGAGGCGCTAACAAGTAACATCACAACGCGTGAGCGTATCTGCACATACCTGCCCTGTTTCAGGCAGCGGACTTGGACTGCGGCGGACCCTCATGGGTCCGCTGCGGGACAACCCGCCCGCAACAGTTGATTTTTTCGAGGTCGCCCCGGAGAACTGGATCGGTATCGGCGGCAAGCCGGGCAAGCAGTTCCGGCATTTCACCGAGCGCTACCCCTTCGTCGCCCATGGCCTGTCCCTGTCGATCGGCAGCCCGGCCCCGCTGGATGAAACCTTCCTCTACCGGCTCAAGCGCCTGCTGGATGAACACGATTTCCGCTGCTACACCGAGCACCTCAGCTATTGCAGTGATACTGGTCACCTGTATGACCTGATGCCGATCCCGTTTACCGAAGAAGCGGTGCACTATGTCGCCGGCCGCATCCGCCGCGTACAGAATATCCTCGAGCGGCGCATCGCCATGGAGAATGTGTCCTACTATGCAGCACCGGGCAGGGAAATGGAGGAAATAGACTTCATCAACGCCGTGCTGGCGGAAGCCGACTGCGACCTGCTGCTCGACGTCAACAACATCTACGTGAACAGCATCAATCACCGCTACGATGCAGAAGCGTTCCTCAAGGCGCTGCCTGCAGAGCGCATTGTCTACTGCCACATCGCCGGCCACTATGATGAAGCCGAAGACCTGAAAGTCGACACCCACGGCGCAGCGGTCATCGAGCCGGTGTGGTCACTGCTGGAAACGGCGTATGCGCATTTTGGCGTGATCCCGACGCTGCTGGAGCGCGACTTCAACATCCCGCCGCTGCCGGAACTGCTGGCAGAAGTCGGACAGATTGCCCGGCTGCAGTCGAAGTGGCACGACAGGGAGCACCTCACCCGTGGCATCCATGCCTGAGTTTATGCGCAGCCAGTATGCGTTTGCCGCGAATATTCGCGACCCGGAAAACAATCCCGCACCGCTGGATATAGAAGACCGGCGCATGCAAATCTACCGCGAGCTGTTCTTCAACAACGTGGAAAACTTTATCAGCGGCACCTTTCCGGTGCTGCGCCGCATTTACAGTGACGCGGACTGGCATGCCCTGGTGCGCGAGTATTTCTCCCGCCACAAATCCCGGACACCCCTGTTTCACGAGATCCCCCGTGAGTTCCTTGCCTGGCTGGAAAATGAACGCACCGGCAAGCCCGCTGATCCCCCGTTCCTGTTCGAACTGGCCCACTACGAATGGGTCGAACTGGCAGTGTCGATTGCCGAGTCACCCGCCGTCACTGAACAGGTTGACCCGGATGGTGACCTGCTGAATGGCATCCCGGTGCTGTCACCGCTCGCCTGGCACCTGGCCTACCAGTACCCGGTCCACAGGATCGGCCCGGACTACCTGCCGCAACAGCCGGGCGCCACGCCGACCTGCCTGGTGGTGTATCGCGACCGGGATGATGCAGTGGGTTTCCTCGAGATCAACAGTGTGACCAAGCGCCTGCTGGAACTCATCGATGCCGGCACAGACCGGACCGGGCGCGAACTGCTGACGTGCATTGCGACAGAGATGTCACACCCGCAGCCGGATGTCGTCGTCAGGGGCGGCACTGAAATCATGCACAACCTGCTGCAAAAACACATACTGACCGGAGTGCTGCGGCGGGCATAAGCCCACAACGGCCCGCCGGCAACCCGCCAGCTAACAGGGCGCGCCCCATGACCGGTCTTCTGAACTGCCTCCAGGACCTGCTCGACAGGGCACGTGCAGTTGATTTCCTGGCGCCGCTGGCGCTGCGACTCTACCTCGTGCCGGTCCTCTGGATGGCCGGCAGCAGGAAACTGGAAAATGCCGGGCCTGACTGCCTCGGCAGTGACAGCGACCCCTGCAGCCTTCGACCGAAACAGGACATCATCGACTGGTTCGGAAACCCGGACTGGGGTCTGGGCCTGCCGTTCCCCGAACTCATGGCCTACCTGGCCGCCTGGACAGAATATTTCGGCGCCATCCTGCTGCTGGCGGGGCTCGCCGTGCGCTGGGTCTCCCTGCCCCTGATGTTCACCATGGTCGTTGCGGCGGTGACCGTACACTGGCAAAACGGCTGGCTGGCGATTGCCGAAGGCAGCGGCCTGTTCGCCACCGAGCGTACCACCGGTGCCATCGAGCGGCTGGCCGCAGCAAGGTCCATCCTGCAGGAACACGGCAACTACAGCTGGCTGACCGAGTACGGCAGCTTCGTGGTGCTGAACAACGGCATCGAGTTCGCCGCGACCTATTCCATCATGCTGCTGGTGCTGTTCTTCACCGGTGCAGGCAATTACCTCAGCCTCGATTACTGGATTGCGCGCCGCTGGCGCCGCCGTGACGACCAGCAGTCAAGCCACTGACTCCCGGTTCCCCGGCCTGTCATTGCGAACAGGCCGGAGCGAGCACCTTTCATGATATCAGGCGGTTAGGCACTGTTTCGTGATGGTGCTGCCGTGCCGTCCGCAACCATAATCTTGACAAAGTCTAAACGGGGGCGAACACTGTATCCACAGAAGAATGCAATAATCACCGGGCTGAAGGCGCGCCGGTAACAATAACGACATCGGGGGATGTCATCATGCCAGTCAACAAGACAGCAAACCGCCTGTCGCTGCTATGCAATGCCGCAGCCTTCATGCTGCTGGCGTTCGGTTCCACGACTGCCTGGTCGGCAACCGCGACCCTCTTCCCGAGCCAGGACAACACCCTGGCCGAGGAACTCCCGGACAACAGTTCCGGCGCCTGCGACTCTATCTTCTCCGGGCTGACGGACAACGGTGCCGGCACGGCGCGGCGCGCGCTGCTGCAATTCGACATCGCCGCCGCCATACCGCCCGGGTCGATCATCAACAACGTCACGTTGAACATGGCGGTGACGCGTGGCAGCAATCACCCCGACACAACTTTCGACCTGCACCGGGTCACGACATCGTGGGGTGAAGGTGCAAACACCTGCGGTGTGCGTGGCGGTGGTCAGGGTGAAGCGGCGCTCGCAGGTTCAGCAACCTGGAACTCCGCCGTGCACAACCTCAACCCGGCCTGGGGTACACCAGGCGGCGACTTCAATGCCACGCCCAGCGGCAGCACCCTGGTCAACACGACGGCACCGGTCTGGTCGAGTACGGCGACCATGGTTGCCGATGTACAGGACTGGCTCGACAACCCGACGACCAACTACGGCTGGATCCTCATCGGGGACGAGGTCAACAAGACATCGACCCGCCGTTTCGACAGCCGCGAAGGTGCCTCCAGGCCGTCACTGGTCGTGGACTTCACACCGACCGGTCCGGTCGAGGCCTGCTGTGAAGCCGACGGCGAGTGCTCGCTCACGGTCATCGGCCAGTGCTCGGCAACAGCACTGCCCGGCGTCAGTTCGTGCGAACCCAATCTCTGCCCGCAGCCGAGTGGTGCCTGCTGCAATGTGGATGAAAGCTGTTCCGACAATGTCGACCGGCTGGTCTGTATCGGTGCCGGCGGCACTTTCCAGGGTGACAACACCGGCTGTAACAACGGTAATGTCGACTGTGGCCTGACGCCATTCGTCGAGCCATTGCCGATCCCGCCGATCCTGCAGCCGACCGGAACCCGGGCCGACGGCGTGCCGCAGTACACCGTATCGATCGAGGAAACCACCCAGAGCGTGCATCCCGAGCTGCCGGCCACCACGGTCTGGACCTACAATGGTTCCTGGCCCGCCTCTACCTTTGTTGCCGTCAAGGATCAGCCCATTGAGGTGACCTATCAGAACAACCTGCCCTCTGGCGGCGGCGGCAACCGTGGCAACAATCTCCTGGAAGTGGACACCTGTGCCCACGGCCCGAACGACTGGGGCAAGTCAAAGCGCGTGGTCACCCACCTGCACGGTGGCCACCTGCCGGCGCGCTTCGACGGCCAGCCCGAGTACCACATCCTGCCGGGCGAGAGCGACGTGTATGAGTATCCCAACAACCAGGATGCCGCGACGGTGTGGTACCACGATCATGCCCTGGGCATTACCCGCCTGAATGTCTATGGTGGCATGGCCGGTTTCTACCTGATCGCCGACAGCGAGGACACACTGGCTCCGGACAATGCCTTTGGTCTGCCGAGCGAACAGTACGAGATCGGCCTGGCGATCCAGGACCGCACCTTCAACGTGGACGGCTCGCTGTTCTACAATGCCCAGCTGGAAGATGCTTTCAAAGGCGACAAGGTCGTCGTCAACGGCAAGGTCTGGCCCTATCTCAACGTGGACCAGGGGAAGTACCGCTTCCGCATACTGAACGGCTCGCAGTCGCGCGAGTACAGCCTGCGGCTGGAGAACATCAGCCAGCCGGGCAACGATCCGGATTTCATCCTGATCGGAACCGACCTCGGTCTGCTCGATGCACCGGTTAATCTGGGCAATGCCTTCGGCGGCCTGCAGGCCCCGGCAGAGCGCATGGATGTCGTGATCGACTTCCAGGGCTACCCGGCCGGCACCGAGATCATCCTGCGCAACGACGAGCCGACCCCGCCGCGCTTGCCGAACGTGATGAAATTCATCGTGACCAACCAGCCGGGCCACACCGGTCCGTTGCCGCCCGTCCTGCGTCCCGTGACACCGCTGGCGGACGGTTCGGAAGATGTTACCCGCTACTTCCGGCTCAAGAAGGAAGCCAACCAGGCATGCAAGGACGGCTCGGGCAGGCTTGTCAATGAGTGGCTGGTCGAATCGCTGGACGGCCCGGGTGGCAGCGTGATCGGCAAGTACTGGGATGACCTGTCCGACTTCCCGATCCTCGGCACCCGCGAGATCTGGGAATTCGAGAACCCCACCAACTCCATGCACCCGATGCACGTACACCTGGTCAAATTCCAGATACTCGACAAGACCGACATGACCACCGGCCAGCCGATCCCGCTGGAGCCGTGGGAACTCAACACCTGGAAGGACATCGTGCGCATTCCCCCGAACACCAGGGCCCGCATCATCATGGACTTCGAGGACTACCTCGGGCGCTTCCCGCAGCACTGCCATCTGCTCGACCACGAAGATCACGAGATGATGCGCCAGTTCCAGGCGACCAATGACCCGGCCTACTGCGTCGTCGACGGGGTCTGCGGCCCGGGCGAGGACTGTGTCAGTTGTCCCGCCGATTGCGCCCAGGTCAGCGGCGCT
>JASFOC010000042.1:0-10536 GCA_050116715.1 Gammaproteobacteria bacterium | reverse complement strand
TCAGCGATGTCATGCCAAACTCTGAACGGCTGAGATTGGCCGTCGCCTTGACCTGTACCTTTTCCGCCTGGTTGAGATTGGCTGCCTTGATCGGCTTCAGGCTGACATGAAACGTCACCGGTTTGGTCGCTCCCCGCATGGTAAGGTCACCTCTCAACTCCGCAGTGTTCGCACTGGTCCAGTCGAGCCGCTTGCTGACAAACAGGATTTCAGGGTTGTTTTCCACGTCGAAAAAATTCTCACCCTTGACCATGTTCCTGATGAAAGCGCTCCTGGTCTCGACGCTCGCGGTCTTGATGACGACCATAGTCTGGCCATCTGTCTTGGCCACCGGGTTCAGGGCCATGCCACCCTGGAACTCGTTGAATTTCCCTTCAATACGCGCCAGCTGGCTGTCAACGCAGAAACCCACGCTGGAGCTATCCTCATCAATACGATACAGGTGACCTGATTCAGCGGCAGAGAGCATCGTCGACAGCAACGACTCGTCAACCTTGCCATCCCTGAAGGGCGCGCACAGATCCCCGTCCTCGGCGAAACCGGGTGTCGGCAGGAGCAATACCAGGCCCGTCAGGGCCAGTGTGCGCAGCAATGTTTTCAAGTTCATATCAGCTCTCTGGTACTCCATCATGCGAATAAGCATATCACAATATTCTGATATAACTATGACCTATTATTATGCCGGAAGTTCGCCAGGGTTTTGTCTCTCAAGTCATGACTATTATTCTTTATATTACAATTTGTTAAATGGATTCTCCTGGCTATTGATTGATGTCCGTCGCAGCCAGTCACCGTCCTGAAACGCTACGTTAGCCAGGAAAAACCTGCGAATATTCTCCAGTAAAAAGGCGGGTGTGCGGTTTTGATTATTTGAATATATTAAATATATACAAATGGTTACATGTTGTTTATTGTGCTGGACTGGCGGTGATGGCTGTATTCCACTGAATTGACTGCAGGGAACGGGTAGCCAGAAGCTGCGGCATGCCAGGGTTGCGACAGCCTCTGACGCCTGCTGGAGCGCCCGGGGTGGTTTTTTCACCGCGCATCAGAACCAGGGGCAGCAGGCCAGCCAGAGACATCCCACGGCATGGATGGCCAGGGTCCTTTCTATCGAGGACTTCAGGGAGGCGACCTCGTGCTCAGAGGTCCTGATCCGCCATCCGTTCAGCAGTCCGATGGGTAGCAGCATGCCGGGCAGCAGCAGCGTCAAGGGTGGCAGGTCGCCGGTCATGACCGCCAACCCGACACAGGCAAAGGCGATCAGACCCAGGGTCATGTAGAGATAACTGGCGCGTCGGGTGCCCAGTCGGACCACCAGTGTCCGTTTGCCGGCAGCGGCATCGCTGCCGGCATCGGGCACTTCATTGATCAGCAGAATGCTGGCTACCCAGCAACTGACCGGTACAGAGAGCAGCAGTGCCGGCAATTCGAACCGGCCGGTTTGCAACCATGCAGCCCCGCAAACCGGCAGCAGGCCGAAACCGGCGGCAACGGCCAGTTCTCCCAGTCCGCGTGCGGCGAGTTGCACCGGTGGCGCGGAATAGAGTACCCCGAGAACGATGCCTGTCATGCCGAGCCCCAGGACAGCGGTTCCCCGGTAGGCACCCAGGCCGAGTCCCAGCAGCGTTGCCAGGGACAGCAACAGCAGACCCCAGTTACGCATTTGCACAAGCGAAAGCACCCCGTTCTGGATAAAGCGTGACCCACCGGTATAGGGATAGATACGTTGCGTGTTGAATCGGTCGGCCCCGTTCAACTCGTCATAAACATCATTCAGCACGTTGGCGGCGGCATGCAGCAGCGCAATGATCAGCAATGCAAGCAACGCGGCGGTTACATCAAGACGGCCGGCGGCGTTCCAGCCCAGGCTGGTACCGGTTATCACTGCAAGTAACGAAGCGCTGAGGAACATTGGCCGCGTGGCCATGGCATAGCTGCGAACCGTGTGCAATGGGGTAGTGTCGCCCGGTTTGCGCGGCGGTACCGGTTCCATGGGGGCGGGCATCACTGTTGCCAGGCGCTGTCTTGTGCCTGGCCATAGAGTTGCATGGCACGTTCTTCAAAGCGCGCGATAATTTCCGGCGTGGTGACCTCGAACAGTTTCGCCAGCGCCATTTCGAATACGCTGCTGCCTGTTTCCAGTTCAACACCCAGTGATACCCGGCAGCCAGCCTGCCCGTTTTCCTCGAATTGCCAGTGGATGTGAAGATGCTGAAACGGCGCATCCGTGGTGTTGATAAGGACCTCGCACGGGCGCTGCAGCCGGGCGATGCTGGTAAAGCTGTGATTCACCGGGCCGAGGCCGAGGCGCTGGCGCACCCGCAAGCGTTGCGGCGTCCGGTTCAGGATCCGGACATCCAGCCAGCCGGGCAGGAATTGCGGATAGCTGGCCACGTCGGCCGCAAGGTCGAACAGTTGTTCGCAGGCCCAGGGCAGTGTCCGGGCAACGGCATAACGCTTCATTCAGATTCCAGTATATCGTTGGCTTGTTGCGGCAGGTTGCATGATAACGTCTGGATGATTATCAATGTAAGCCTTGCCCGGGTATGCATTTTCCCCGTCTGGCCCGGTATGCCGGTGCGCACGATGAACGTGCATTACAGCATCCACAGGGAGGCCGATTTTCGATGCGGGCCGCCGGTTCCTGTGGGATACTCGCGAACACATGAACTTTTCCGGTCCGGTGGCAACACCGGATAGACCGGTTTTTCCCAGAAGGAGAGTGTTAATGAAATTACGTATGACTAGAAATCTGCTGGTTGCGGTCGCCCTTGCGGCACTTGGTGGTTCAGCGGTAGCCGGTATGAGCATGGGTTCCAGCAGCAGCCGCAATGATGATCGTGGTTCCGGGTATTACCCCGGCTATGGCGCCGGTGGCGGCGGCCGGCCATGCAGGGGTAATGGGCCATGTGCCCGGGACAGTGACCGTCAGGATTACGGTCAGGGTATGCGCATGGGTGGTGGACAGAATCGTCAGCAGTACCGGAATCAGTATCGTTACGGACAGGGCGGGCCGGGTTACGGCCGCGGTGGCCAGGGATACGCCCCGCGTAATCCGGATGATGTGCAGGATGGCCAGGAGGTGTACCAGGGCTACCCGCGGGGTGGTCCGGGCTACGGTCGTGGCGGGCCGGGTTACGGGGAAAGTTTCCCGGGAGGTGAACAGAATGGCCAGGGTGATTACCAGGGCTACCCGCGGGGTGGTCCGGGCTATGGTCGTGGCGGGCCGGGTGGCGCGCCTTACTATCGCCAGGGCGGGGGATTCTAAGCCGCCCAGGATCTCGAATTGACCCGAATCATGCAAGAATGACCCTGTGACTCTCAGGAGACAGCGATGAGTGAAACCTTCATGTTACTGCCTGCTGCTAATGCCGCTGACATAAGGCTGGTGCGGGTGCCCGATGACATCGAGGCGCACGAGGCCTTTCGGCACGCGACCGGGCTGATTGCGCGTGTCGAGGAAGACAACCCCGACTACGACTGGGATGACATAGCGGCAATGCTTGAAGACCATGGTTTTGAAGCGGTCGAATTCGTTCTGGGACCGGAGCTCGATTTTGCCTAGCGACGGTTTCCGGGGCCGCTGGAGGCGGTAGCCCCTGCCGAAAGGGATAAGCTGCTACGGAAGGTTCCGGCGGTGCCAGAAAATTCTGGACCTGATGTCCGCGGGACTCGTGGCAACGACGCCTTGCAGGCCAGCGCTGTTGGTTGTCCGGGGTTGATAGTAGAGCCACGGGCGTAAAAAAATCCCCGATCGAAAACGGTCGGGGATGAATTTACGGAGACGAATATTAGAAATATTCGTTGGATAAACCTTAGCAAAAAGTCACCTACGGTTAACTTACAGATTCGAGAATTTATACTTCTGTTTTAAAAACAAGTGGTTATGGTTGTCAGGTAAGGGGCGAGCCTTGCACTACAACCAGGCTCGCTGCCAGCTGCGGACTGCCGCTCCTGGTTTTCCTTCTGTTACCCCGCAGCGGGTTTTGATATTTTGTAAGAAATACCGACTATGTGTGCGGAAATATTTACACTATCTGATGAGCTTTTGCCTGAATAACGGTGCTTATTGAATTGAACTCATTCTAAAAATAATTTCTTGCATGATTATTGCTTGATTGACGTCAGCAAAATCTCGGCTGCTTAGGTGTTCGAATCGGTAAAGCCCGTATGCATCAAGGATTGAAATGCTGAGCATCCTGAAAAACAGCTGGCGGAAGCTCTTTCCGCGCATTGCCGTGCGGGGTGCGGAACGCCCGCTCGACCCTGGTCAGGCGTTGCCAGCAGTCAAACATGAAAAGCAGTCGCTCCTGGAGAAGCTGCAGCATGTTCAGGATGGGATCGACACTGCCAAAAGCCGGGATGCGGCGTTGCTGGCCAGCCTCAACGAACGCATCACAGCCATGGATGCTGCAAGCGAGGCAGCCAGGCGCGAGATCGAGGGGCTTAGGGGGGAACTGGCCGATGCGGCTGTCAGGCAGGAACAGGCCGAGACCCAGATAAAGCTGCTGCGCGAACGCCAGGATCAAGAGCGCCTGGCGCACCAGGCCTTCATCCAGGAGGCCATGGCCCGGGAGTCCAGGCAAAACAGGCGCCTTGGCTGGGCGCTGTTGCTGGCCTGCTGCGCCCTCCTGCTGGGCGCGCTTGCGAGTACGTACACGATTCAGGATGGTCGTCAATACGCCGGGCTGCTTGCAGAACTGGGCCGTGATATCAAGGATCTCAAGGCATCCGTTGAGAGACAGGTCGCTGCCCTCCAGGCGCCACACGCACCCCCCCGCACGGAGACTATCGCCAGCGCGCATGACAGTTCGGCAGGACCGGATGCAGGCGCTACAGAACGCCGCGATGCCGCACGGCAGACGCCTGATATCGCCGCCACCCTCAGCCACTACCATCCCCATAACAAGTATCGAAACCGGCAGGAGATGCTCGCATTCTTCGCTGAAAATGCCACAGAAACGGGTGTGGTCAGCGTGGCGGAGGGTCTGCAGTACCGCGTGGTGGACAAGGGCAGCGGCAAATCCCCCCGGGCAACAGATACCGTGGTACTGGACTACAGCGCGTTTCTGCTGGATGGCACGCAGGTGTTCAGTTCCTATGACGGACCGCTGCCGGTCCAGTTCAGTGTCAGCCAGCTGGTGCCGGGGCTGCGCGAAGTCGTGCCGCGCATGGAGGAAGGGGCTCGCTGGGAAGTGTACTTGTCTCCGGATTATGCCTACCGCGGCGGTGTGAGGCAGCGGAAAACCTATGGCTACGAACCGCTGCTGTACGTGGTCGAACTCAGGTCAGTTCTGGATGCAGGGAATTCGACCCTGTAGCGTGACATGAAGAGGAGGTGATACAGGTAAATTTGCCGCCGGCCTGGCGGGTGCAGGCCGACAGCACAGGAACGGTCATCGAGGTGATGAACCCTTCCAGTATGGCGTTGGGGAATGCCATGCAGGAAGACATTGGAAGTGCAACAACAAGCAACAACCAACAACCGAGGGGGTGAAAATGTCTACGCTCAAGACGCCTGTTTCCAGGGTGAAATCCGGACTTGTGCTGGCCGTGCTGGCCACACTGGGCTCGGCAAGCATTCCGGCAGCCATGCAGGAACCCACGCTGGATCCAACTACAGTGCCCAAGTATGTCACTCCGCTGGTGATACCGCCGGTGATGAATAACGACGGGGTGGCAAACAGCTACGATATCGCCGTGCGGCAGTTCAAGCAGCAAATCCTGCCGGGGGGGATCTGGAACAGCCTGAACGGCCGTAACGACACGTTCCCGGCAACGACGGTATGGAGTTACGGCCCGGCGGCCGACCCGTTGCCGGCGGGCGGCGTGGCGCCGGCAGCCGATTCCCAGTTCAACTACCCGGCCTATACCGTAGAGTCGCTTTCGAACGTGCCGGTGGATGTGCGCTGGATCAACGACCTGGTGGATGCCAAGGGCAAATACCTGCCACATCTGTTGTCCATCGACCAGACGGTCCACTGGGCCAATCCGGTAATGGAATGCAAGGACGGTACTACCCGGACAGACTGTGCCGGAACCGACCCGATGCCTTACGAAGGGCCCGTGCCTATTGTGACTCATGTACACGGCGCACATGTCGAGGGCCACAGCGACGGCTACCCGGAGGCCTGGTGGTTGCCCGCGGCCAAAAACATCCCGAACAAGTACGCCACCAGGGGAACCCTGTTCGATGACTCAACCGGCAGCAACCCGGGCGACCTTGGCTATGCGGATTTCCACTATGCACAGAGCCAGCCGGCGACCACGCTCTGGTATCACGACCACACCCTCGGCATGACGCGCAACAACGTCTATGCCGGGCCGGCCGGATTCTGGCTGGTGCGTGGCGGTGAATATGACACGGTGGATGACACCAGCAAGGCCGGGAGCACGACGGATGGCGTCCTGCCGGGGCCGGCCCCCGTGGCCGGGCAGGGGGTGCTGGCATTGAACGTGCCGGGCGACCCGGTCCGCAATGCGATCCGCGAGATCCCGATCGTCATCCAGGACCGCTCGTTCGACAATAACGGCAACCTGTTCTACCCCAAGACCCGGGCCTTTTTCGAGGGCCTGACCAACAAGGATATGCAAATCCCCTTCGCCCCGGACAGCGATGTGCTGCCCATCTGGAATCCCGAGGCGTTCTTCAATGTCATGGTGGTGAACGGTGTCAGCTGGCCGGAACTGAAAGTGGCGCCGGCGCTCTACCGCCTGCGGCTGCTGAACGGCTGCAACTCCCGGTTCCTGTGGCTGAAGGTTGACGATCCCGCCGTGGAGGTCTACCAGATCGGTGCCGAGCAGGGCTTCCTGGCTGCCCCCGTCAACATGAACGCCCTGGACCTCGATGGCAGTGGCGACGGCACGGCACAGATCCTGATGGCCCTGGCCGAACGTGCGGACGTGATCGTGGATTTCCGCGGGCTGGCGGACGGGACGGTGGTCAACCTGACCAACCTCGGGCCTGACGAACCGTTTGGCGGCGGTATCCCGGGCGTGGATTTCGACCCAGCGGACCCGGATACGACCGGCCAGGTGATGCGTTTCGTTGTCGATGTATCACTGCTGGGAGGCAGCCCCACGGATCCGGGTGGGGCCACGCCTGCGACGGATCCGGCTGACCTGGCCCTGAACGCCGAGCCGGCCTCCACTGCAGACATTGATGTGACTCGCCAGCTCAGTCTCAACGAGGCGGAATCCCACCAGGTCTGTGTGCTGGCGGATGCGGTGACCGAGGAATTCCTGCTGCCGGTCAAGGCGGTCGATTGCCTCACGGCGGTGCCGCCGGCCGGTGCCGTGGTCGTGCCGTTCGGTCCGACGGAAGCACTGCTGGGTATCGTGGACAACAGCGGTGCCGGTGTCCCGCTGAAGTGGACCGATACCACGGGTGCCAGCACCCCGGTCCCGGTCACCATGGCGGACGGAGTCACGGTAAACATGGTCAACGTCACCGAAAATCCGACGCTGGGTGATACCGAGATCTGGGAGATCTACAACTTCACGGCGGATGCGCATCCCATTCATCTCCACCTGGTGCGTTTCGAGGTGATTGACCGGGAAGTCATCATCGATGGCGCCGTCAGATCGCCGGAACCCTGGGAGAGCGGCTACAAGGATACGGTCATCTCCTACCCGGGTGAGATTACCCGCGTGAAGGCCACCTTCGACCTGGAGGGACTGTATGTCTGGCACTGTCATATCGTTGAGCACGAGGACAACGAGATGATGCGCCCGTTTGTCGTCTCGGCGGCAGAGTAACGGGTATCGCACAGCAGGGGGCCGGCGACGGCCCCCTGTCGTTTTTTGTGGCCTGGTTTCCGGCCTGAACACCAGATGGAAGGACAACGAAGTCTATGAAATACATGAGTATTGCAATTGTCGGTCTCTGCATGGCTGGCAGTGTCTGCATGGCCGGTGAACAGCCGAAACTCGCAACCGAGAACGAGCGCATCAACTACAGTCTCGGCTACCAGATCGGAGGGGATCTGAAAAGCCAGCAGGTTGAAGTTGACGGAGATATCCTGCTGCGCGGCATCCGGGATGCCATGGATGAAGCGGAGCCGTTGCTGGACGAGGCGGAGATGCACAACACGCTTGTTGAGCTGAAGCGCAAGGTGGTTGCACTGCAGGCACAGGAACGGGCCGCGGCACAGCAGAAAAACCTGCAGGCGGGCGAGGCATTCCTGGCGGAAAATGCAAAACAGGATGGGGTGGTCGTGCTTCCAAGTGGTCTGCAGTACCGCGTGCTGGAGCCGGGTTCAGGCAAACAGCCGGCCGCCACCGATACCGTCACGGTCCACTACCGCGGGACCCTGGTCGATGGCACCGAGTTCGACAGTTCCTACAGTCGTAACAAGCCCGCGACCTTTCGCGCGGACCGGGTGATCCCGGGCTGGCGCGAGGCACTGCAGCTGATGCAGGAAGGTGCAAAATGGGAATTATTCATCCCGGCGAAGCTTGGCTATGGCGAACGTGGTGCGGGCAAGATACAGCCAAACAGTGCCCTGATATTCGAGGTGCAGTTGCTCGAGGTCAAGGGGCAGTAAGCACTGGCCCCGGGGTGCACGCGAAAGGGTGGGGCGGGTCACAGGTCGCAGGCACCTGCTGCTGGCGAACAGGTTAAACACCCCGGGCACTGGGTGGAACCCGGCGCCGGGCGGGCGGTCTATGCTGGAGGTCATCTTCAGGAGAAGAATGGATGTTTGATGCGAAACGCTTGCTTGACCAGTTAATCGGCAGTGGTGCCGCCGGAGGCTTTGCCGGTGGGCTTGCCGGTGGCGCACTGGCTAATGTCCTGGCAGGCAAAAAGGCAAAAAAACTGGCGGGTTCTGCACTCAAGGTGGGTGGTTTGGCGCTGGTCGGCGGGCTGGCCTACAAGGCATGGCAAAACTATCAGCAGGATAACAGGCCGTCAGCGGGCTCGTCTGTATCCGGTGGTTTCGAGCCTGCACCGGCGGACGGGGCTTTTTTGCCGCGAGAAAACGATGCCGCCGGTAGCAACGCCTTGAGCATGCTGCTGGCCCGGGCGATGATTGCGGCAGCCAAGGCGGATGGCCAGATCGATACGCAGGAGAGTCAGGTCATTCTGAACCAGATCAACGGTCTCGACCTTCCCGCCGAAGACAAGGCGTTCCTGTTTGAGGAATATGCCAGACCGCTGGATATCGAGGGCCTGACGCGGGATGTTGATTCACCCGAGCATGCTGCAGAGGTCTATGCTGCCTCGGTACTGATGCTCGCGCAACCGTCCGCATCCGAGCGGATCTACCTCGATACGCTGGGACGCTCGCTGGGACTGGACACCGGACTTCTGCAGGAGATCCACGCCACGGTAGAGGCCAGCCGTTCCGTATAATATTTGCTGGCCGTCATGGACTTTCCGGCAGCAGAGTGTGCACTGAGCTATGGGCAGGGTGCCCTGATTCTACGGATCTCCAGGCAACCAATTGCCACCCTGGTGGCAAAGATCCGGGATGGCAGGCGGAATTGGCCTGGTGATGCCTTATGCGTGCCGAGAAGGAGCGGATTCCGGCCCGCAACGCCCCGGTAAAGACTGCACGCATCCGCTGGTTTCACCGCCGCCAACCGGGGCTGGCGGTAAACTGCGCACGGCGCCGCTGGTGGCCTGACTGCTCACGCCGGTTCCAGCAGCTTGATATGCGTGCGCAGAAATTCGAGGAAGGTTTGCGCGACCACCGATAATTGCTTTCCGCGCGGTGTCACCACATACCAGTGCCGCTTGATCGGAAACCCCTGAACGTTGAGCTCGACGATCTGGTTGCTTCCGGCCAGGGGAGTGACTGCGTGGCGTGACATGATGGCCAGGCCAAGGCCGCCGGCTACGGCCTGTTTTATTGCTTCGTTGCTACCCAGTTCCATTTTCACATTCAACGGCGTCTGCTTTTCCTCGAATACCCGTTCGATGGCGATCCGCGTACCGGAGCCGTGTTCGCGCAGCAGGAACATTTGGTTGGCGAGTTCGGCAAAACGGATACGGCTGCGCTTTGCCAGCGGATGCGACGCCGGCGCCACGACGACCAGGGGATTGCCGATCAACGGCTCGCTGTCGATATCCAGGTTGGCCGGCGGGACGCCCATGATGTAGAGGTCGTCCTCATTGCGCGCCAGGCGCTCCAGCAGTCGGTCGCGGTTGATGACTTCCATCGCGACGTCGATACCCGGGTAGCGCTCGCAGAACTGCCCGAGTACGCGAGGGATGAAGTACTTGCTGGTCGTGACCACGGCGATGCGCAGACGGCCCTGTTTCAGTCCTTGCAGATCCGCGACCGACTGCTCGAAGCGCGCCCAGGTTTCGAGCCAGTCGCGGCTGACATCCAGCAGCAGGCGGCCGGCGTCGGTCAGGTATATGCGCTTGCCGACCTGTTCGAGCAGCGGCAGGCCGACCTCTTCCTGGAGCAGCCGGATCTTCTTCGAGACTGCAGGCTGAGTAACGAACAATTCACGGGCGGCGCTGGAAAAACTGCCCAGCCGCGCGACCGCCTCGAACGCCGTCAGCTGTCCCAGAGTTACCCG
>JASFOC010000041.1:0-10605 GCA_050116715.1 Gammaproteobacteria bacterium | reverse complement strand
GGCCCTGACAATCCTGTCACCCGGCATCAGTCCCGCCCGCTCGCCCGCCCCATCTGCGACCAGCCGGTCGATGACAGCGGGTGGACGCCAGGGTTCCAGTCCGAAGTTTTCCAGCACCCCCCCCGCCTGCAGCAGTTCGCTGCTGCTGTCGAATTGCACCTGCAGCGGGCGCTCCGCGCCCTGCGGGTCGCGCACGGTCAGGGCCACACTGCCGGATTCCGCCAGGCTGGCATCCAGCAGCGCCAGGACTGTGGCTTCCCAGGTGGGTGTCGGGGTGTTTTCGACGGCAACGATCTCGTCGCCACTGGCAATGCCGGCCATGGCAGCATAGGAGCCGGGCACGACATCACCGACAAGCGGGCGCAACCCGGGCACGCCCACCACAAACATCATCCAGTAGGCAAAGATGGCGAACAGGAAGTTGAACAGCGGCCCGGCGGCAACGACGGCAAAACGGGTCCGCAGCGGCTGGCGGTTGAAGGCGCGCGGCAGTTCCTCAGCAGCCACCTCGCCCTCGCGCTCGTCCAGCATCTTCACATATCCGCCCAGGGGTATCGCAGCCACCACAAGTTCTGTCGCATCGGGGCCGAAAGTGCGCTTCCACAGCGGCTGTCCGAAACCGATCGAAAACCGCAGCACCTTCACGCCGAGGCGCCGCGCCACCCAGAAGTGCCCGAATTCATGCACGGTCACCAGTACGCCGATGGCAACGATAAACGCCAGCAGCGAATACAGTACGGCATTCACTGTGTAACCACCTTTTCGCTGGCGTCCAGGCAGTGGCCTGCTGTGGCACGCGCGGCAGCATCATCTGCCAGAATAACCTCAAGCGAGGTCGCTTCATGAACGCTGCATTGCTCCAGCGCGAACCGGATCGTTGCGGGAATATCACTGAACGGGATCTGTCCGTCCAGAAATGCCTGCACCGCAACCTCGTTGGCTGCGTTCAGGATCGCCGGTGCCGTACCACCGGTGCGCATGGCCTCGGCCGCCAGGGCCAGGCAGGGATAGCGCTCGCTGTCCGGCGCCTCGAACTGCAGCGACCCGACACTGAGCAGGTCAAGGCTGTCCGCACCTGACTCGATGCGACCGGGCCAGCCAAGGGCATGGGCGATGGGTATGCGCATATCCGGATTCCCCAGCTGCGCCAGCATGGAACCGTCAAGGTACTCGACCAGCGAATGAATAATGCTTTGCGGGTGCAGCACCACCCTGACCTGCTCCAGTGGCAATCCGAACAGCCAGCAGGCCTCGATCATCTCCAGGCCCTTGTTCATCATGGTCGCGGAATCGACCGAGATCTTGCGCCCCATGACCCAGTTGGGGTGGGCGCACGCCTGCGCCGGCGTTACGCCCGCCAGACTGTCCAGCGACAGGGTCCGAAACGGTCCACCGGAGGCCGTCAGCAGTACCCTGCGTACACCGGCTGGTGCATGGCCGGGTGCATAGTCATCAGGCAGGCACTGCAGCACCGCGTTGTGCTCGCTGTCGATGGGCAGCAGGGTTGCCGCATGCTCGCGTACGGCCTGCATGAACAGGGCGCCGGACATGACCAGCGCCTCCTTGTTCGCCAGCAGTACACGCTTGCCCTGGCGGGCCGCCTCCAGTGTGGGCAACAGTCCGGCAGCCCCGACAATCGCAGCCATGACGTAATCGACCTCGTCCAGACCCGCAACCTGTACCAGCCCTGCCGTTCCCTGCAGCACCTGTATTTCCGGCGCAGTCTGCCGCAGCCTGTCGGCCAGGCGTTGCGCGGCATCGGCATCGACCATGGCGGCAAACCGGGGGCGGAAGCGCAGGCATTGTTCGGCCAGCTTGTCGACGCTGGTGCTGGCCGTCAGCGCCACGACCCGGAATCTGTCCGGATGGCGCGAGACCACATCGAGCGTACTCACGCCGATGGAGCCGGTTGCACCCAGCACGGTGATGCCCGCCGGCGTATTCACAACCGGCACACCCGTATGGCTGGCCGGATCGCGAGAGCCCGGGAGAAAACCACCCGTTTCATAGTCCCAGCCATTTGAACCCCGCCAGGAACAGCGGTGCCGCCGCTAGCAGACTGTCCACGCGGTCGAGGATCCCCCCATGCCCGGGAATGATATGTCCGCTGTCCTTGATGCCGCTCTGGCGTTTCATCAGGCTTTCCAGCAAGTCACCGGCAACCGAGAACAGCACCGCCACCAGGGAAACCATCAGGCAGCCCAGCGTCCAGCGCAGGGAATGGCTGTAGAGTGCTGCGGCAATCGCCACAAACAGCAGGCTGGCAAGCAGGCCGCCATAAACCCCTTCCCGTGTCTTGCCCGGGCTGATGACCGGTGCCAGCTTGTTGTGCCCCCACTGGCGGCCGGCGAAATAGGCGCCGCTGTCGGCAAGCCACACCATGATCATCAGGCCGAGCGTTAGCATTGGTCCGTCGCTGCTGCTGGCACGTAACCCAGTCAGCGCAGCCCAGGCCGGCACGATGACCATGATGCCGGCGAGCAGCTTGAACAGGGTGCAGAGCGCGCCCGGCCGGACGCAGATCTGCGGATGGGCAAGCCAGTAAAGCGCGAACAGCCACCACAGCAGGGCCAGCGGCAGCAGCCAGATGATGGCAGCGGCTATGCCGGTCTGCCATAGCAGCCACAGCAGCGCGGCGACGGCTGCGCAGTACAGCAGACGCATCCCCGTGTCTGCGACAGATACCAGATGGCTCCACTCCCAGGCGCCTGCCAGCAGCACCATCCCCAGCAGCAGCGCAAACAGGTCCGCGGGCAGGGCCAGCACGGCATAGACGACCAGCGGCAGCATGATTGCCGCCGAAATCAGCCGTGCCCTAAGCACCTTTGAGTTGCTCCACCTGTTCTCCCGTACGCCCGAAGCGGCGCTGCCGGTTTGCATACCAGAGCAGGGCATCATCCAGGTCGCCGACCCCGAACGCCGGCCACAGGACATCGGTGAAATAGAGTTCGGTATAGGCCAGCTGCCAGAGCAGGAAGTTGCTGATGCGGCGCTCACCACCGGTACGGATAAACAGATCGGGGGGCGGCAGGTCGGCGAGCGAGATTTCCCCTGCCATGACCTGGGGCGTAATGTCATCCGGCTGCAGTTCACCGGCAACCACGCGCCGTGCGATTGCCTTGCTGGCCTCGGTGATATCCCACTGGCCACCGTAATTGGCGGCGATAACCAGTTCCATCCGGGTATTGCCCCGGGTGCAGGCCTCGGATTCGTCGATGAGTTCGCGCAGCTTGCCGGAAAAGGCGGCACGGTCGCCGATAAAGCGCAGGCGGACGCCATTGCCATGCAGCACAGCGACTTCTTTCTTCAACGTGGTGACAAAAAGATTCAGGATCAGGCTGACTTCTTCGCTTGGACGTCGCCAGTTCTCGCTGCTGAATGCAAACAGCGTCAGCGCCGCTATGTTACGCTCGGTGCAGGCCTCGACAACACGGCGCACCGTCTTGACGCCTTCACGGTGTCCGACATAACGCGGCAGCATGCGGGAACGCGCCCAGCGCCCGTTGCCATCCATGATTATGGCAATGTGACGCGGGATGCGCTCTGCATTGCTGTCTATCGCCATCCGCTAAAACCTGTATTCAAACCAGTAAAAAGACTGCGCCCGGAATATAGTCCGGCAACACGGGGTTCACTAGATCTCCATCAGTTCTGTTTCCTTGCCGGCAAGGACCTTGTCGACCTCGCCCACATATCGGTCCGTGAGCTTCTGGATATCATCCTCTGCCTTGTGCTCCTCGTCCTCGGAGATTTCCTTTTCCTTGAGGAGCTCCTTGAAATCGCTGTTGGCGTCGCGCCGGATATTGCGGATCGCGACCTTGGCCGCCTCCCCTTCATGGCGCACCACCTTGACCAGCTCGCGCCGGGTTTCCTCTGTCAGCGGCGGCATCGGGATGCGGATCACGGTGCCTGAGGTGGCGGGATTCAGGCCCAGATCGGATTTCAGTATCGACTTCTCGATGGCCTGAACCATCTGCTTCTCCCAGGGGGTTACAGTCAGGGTCCTGGCATCCTCAACACCGATATTGGCCACCTGCGAGATCGGCATTTCGGCGCCGTAATAGTCTACCCTGAGGTGATCCAGCAGGCTGGGATGCGCACGCCCGGTCCTGACCTTGCCCAATGACTGCCGCAGTGAATCGATGGTCTTTTCCATTCTGCTGCCGGCATCCTGCATGATTTCCTTGATCATTACTGAGTCTCCTGCTGTACCAGGGTTCCGATATCCTCGCCGTCGACAATACGCCCCAGGTGACCGGGTTCAAACATGTTGAATACGCGCACCGGCATGGCATGCTCACTGCAAAGTACCAGTGCAGTGGTATCCATGACACCCAGCCTGCGCGTCAGGGCGTCATCATAACTGATCCGGTCAAAACGGGTGGCATGCGGGTCGGTCACCGGGTCTGCGGTGTAAACACCATCCACCTTGGTCGCCTTCAGCATGATGTCCGCCTCGATTTCTATGGCCCGCAGGCTGGCTGCGGAATCCGTGGTGAAAAACGGGTTGCCGGTGCCGGCGGCGAACACCACCACCCGGCCCTTTTCCAAATGGCGGATGGCGGCACGGCTGCTGTAGGGTTCGCAAACCTGCGCGATGGCCAGGGCGGACATGACCCGGCAGTCCGTGCCTGCCTTGCCGATGGCGTCCTGCAGGGCAAGTGCGTTCATGGCCGTCGCCAGCATCCCCATGTGATCACCGGTTACCCGGTTCATGCCCCGCGAAGCCAGTCCGGCACCGCGCAGCAGGTTGCCGCCGCCAACCACGATACCGACCTGGGTTCCCCTGGCAACGACCGCGTGGATCTCCTCCGCGAGCCGCTGGATCACAGCTGGATCGATGCCGTGCGTCCCCTGCCCCATGAGAGCCTCGCCGCTCAGTTTCAGCAGCACCCGTTGATAACGCATCACAAATCCTTATTAATTACATTGTGTTACAGAATATACCCGGCGCGAATTCCCGGAGCGCATTGTCGTACTATTTGGTGCTGATTTCCATAAAAAACGGGGTCGAAAATCGACCCCGTCTTATACAGAACAACCCGGGCATGCCAGGGTCCAACAGGGTAGCCGTACTGCCTCAGCTGCCCTTTACCTGGGCCATGACTTCGTCGGCGAAATTCTCGGACTTCTTCTCGATGCCCTCGCCCAGCTCCATGCGCTCGAAACGCAGCACACTGGCATTGGCCGCCTGCAGCAGCTTGCCGACCGTCTGGTCCGGGTCCTTGACAAAGGCCTGGCCCAGCAAGGTGATTTCACTGAGGTACTTGCGAATGCGGCCCTCGATCATTTTCTCGATGATGTTGTCGGGCTTGCCGCTCTCGCGCGCCTGGGCCGTGAAGATCTCGCGTTCTTTCTCGATCATGTCCGCGGGCACCTGCTCCTCGGAGATGCACACCGGGCGCGGATCGTGAGCGGCGATATGCATCGCCAGGTCCTTGCCCAGCGCAGCATCGCCACCGGCAAGATCAACCAGCACGCCGATACGCACCCCGTGGCGGTAACTGGAGAGCTCACCGCTGCTCTCGACGCGCACGAAACGCCGCACGCTGATGTTCTCGCCAATGGTCGCGATCAGCGCCTTGCGGGCATCCTCGATGCTTTCAGGCTCGCCGTCATGCAACGGCATGGCCAGCAGGGCCTCGATATCCGCAGGATCATCTGCCAGCACCCGCTTCGCGATGGCGCTGGCAAATGCCTGAAAGTCCTCTTTCTTGGCAACGAAGTCTGTTTCGCAGTTCACCTCGACAATGGCTGCGGTTTTATGGTCGTCGCTGACCTCGATGACCACCAGGCCCTCGGCCGCAACTCGCCCGGCCTTCTTGTCGGCCTTGGCCAGGCCGGTCTTGCGCAACGTCTCGATTGCCGCTTCCATATCACCGCCAGCATCCACCAGTGCCTTCTTGCACTCCATCATGCCGGAACCGGTGCGTTCGCGCAGTTCCTTCACTTGCGCTGCAGTAATAGCCATAACAATTGTCCTCTGGTAATTGGGTTTCGATCAGACTGCCGCCGGCAGGCCGCAGTCTAGTCTTCGCCAGCTGCTGCCGGGGCGCTGTCAGCAGCAGCCTCCGGTGCCGCATCCTCGGCCGCGGACTCGGCGGCTGGCGACTTTTTCTTCACGGTAATCTTGCCGCTCGTCTTTTGTGCCTCGGCACCGGCCTTCCTGCCGGGCGCAGCAGCGTCTTCTTCGAGCTCGACGAACTCATCGTTGGAATCGATCATGGCATGCGCCACGCTCAGCTTGCCGGTTTCGGCAGCATCTGCTGCGGCTTCCACGTACAGCTTGATCGCACGGATAGCGTCGTCATTGCCGGGAATGACATAGTCGATGCCTTCCAGGGAGTTGTTGGTGTCCACGATTCCGACCACGGGAATACCGAGCTTGCGGGCTTCGGTGATGGCAATCTTTTCATGGCCCACATCGACCACGAACATGGCATCCGGTATACCGCGCATGTTCTTGATGCCACCGAGGCTGCGTTCCAGCTTCTCCAGCTCCCGCGTCAGCATCAGGGCTTCCTTCTTGCTGATCTTGCTGAAAGTGCCGTCCTCGGACATGGTTTCCAGTTCTTTCAGGCGCTTGATGGAGGCGCGCACCGTCTTGTAGTTGGTGAGCATGCCGCCGAGCCAGCGGTGGTTCACGTAAGGCATGCCACAGCGTTCGGCATTTTCCCTGATGGTGGACTGCGCGGAACGCTTGGTGCCGACAAACAGGATCGTGCCGCCGTTTGCGACCAGGCTGCTGATATAGTTCAGCGCATCGCCAAACAGCGGCATGGTCTTTTCAAGGTTGATGATGTGGATCTTGCCACGTTCACCGAAGATATAGGGGGCCATCTTCGGGTTCCAGTAACGGGTCTGGTGACCAAAATGCACGCCAGCTTCCAGCATCTGGCGCATGGTGACGTCTGCCATTGCGTATTTCTCCAATTTTTCGGGTTGAGCGTCCATGTACTCCATAACAGCAACCCGGTGCTGGCCATGACTACCGCCAGTCGGGCACCCTGCTGCATGTGCCGGTACATGTGTGAATTTTGTCAGGTGAACCAGGGGGAGCACTTAACAAGCCGGACTTTATACCATACACTCCCGACCTCAGCAATCCTGAAACCCTTTTCTGCACCGGGCCAATCACCTGCAAAACAGAACGTTAGATGCCAGCCACCATAAAAACACCTGAAGAAATCGAGAAAATGCGGATTGCCGGCCGGCTCGCAGGAGAAGTCCTGCAAATGATCCGGCCGCATGTGCAGCCCGGTATCACGACCAACGAGCTGGATCGCATCTGCCATGATTACATCGTGGATGTGCAGCAGGCCATTCCGGCGCCCCTCAACTACCGGGGCTTTCCCAAGTCTATCTGCACCTCTGTCAACCATGTTGTCTGCCACGGTATCCCGAGCGACAAGGTGCTGAAACGGGGCGACGCCGTGAATATCGACATAACGGTCATCAAGGACGGCTTCCACGGCGACACCAGCAAGATGTTCTTCGTCGGCGAACCGACTGTTGCCGCCGAGCGGCTCGCCCGCATCAGCCACGAATGCATGTGTCTCGGCATCGACCTGGTCAGACCCGGCGCCACCCTGGGCGATATCGGGCACGTCATTCAGCAGCATGCCGAGGCGCACAACTGCTCCATCGTCCGCGAGTACTGCGGTCACGGCATCGGCAGGGAGTTTCACGAGGATCCGCAGGTGCTGCACTACGGCACCCCCGGTAGCGGCATGCAACTGCAGGCCGGCATGACCTTCACGATCGAGCCCATGGTAAATGCCGGCAAGCGCCAGACCCGGCTGCTGCGCGACGGCTGGACTGTCGTCACCAAGGATCACAGTCTCTCGGCGCAGTGGGAGCACACCATCCTGGTGACACAGGACGGTCACGAGGTTCTGACCTGTCTTCCCGGGGACGACATCTGAAAAATCACAGCCCAGCCACGACGACGGCAGCTGCCGCGACGCAGGAAACCGCCGTGTTCGAATCCTGGTTTGACCTGCGCGGACTGGACAGCGCAACCGGCCAGGCCATTCCACGCACACCGTTCAAGGCCTGCCTGAAACAGGGCAACACCCGGCTGGTGGAGCAATTCGCCGCGAACACCGCCACACCACTGCTGCTGCGTGGACGATCCTGGCTGGTCGACAAGGTGCTGCAGCGTGTCTGGGCTGCCCTCATGCAGGATGCGGCAGATGACCTGGCGCTGGCCGCCGTCGGCGGTTACGGTCGCCGCGAGCTGATGCCCGGTTCCGATATCGACCTGCTGATACTGCTGCCCGATGCAGCCGCTGACCGCTATGACCGGCGCATCGAAGCCCTGCTGACCTTTCTCTGGGATATCGGACTGGAGGTCGGCCACAGTGTGCGCAGCATCGACGAGTGCGTCACCCAGTCCCTGGCGGATATCAGTGTTGCGACCAATCTCATGGAGGCCCGGCAGCTGGCCGGGTCCGTCGACCTGTTCGCCCGTATGCAGGAAGCAACCGGCCCGGCACACATCTGGGGCAGTCGCGAGTTCTTCGAGGCGAAGCGGGTGGAACAGGCCATCCGGCATCACAAGTTCGGCGAGACCGCCTACCGGCTGGAACCCAACATCAAGGAAGGCCCGGGCGGCCTGCGCGATATCCAGATGATTGCCTGGGTTGCGAACCGCTACTTCGGCACGGCCTCGCTGCAGGAACTCGTGGACCACGAATTCCTGACCCAGGACGAGCTCGAACTGCTGCTCGAATGCCGCAACCTGCTGTGGGACATCCGCTTCGCGTTACATGCCCTGACCGGCCGTGGCGAGGACCGCCTGCTGTTCGATTACCAGCGCACCCTGGCAAAGCAGTTCGGCTTCGAGGACGATGCCATCCGCCTCGGTGTCGAGGCCTTCATGAAGCAGTACTACCGCACCATCATGGAGCTGCGCAGGCTGAACGAGATGCTGCTGCAGCTGTTCCATGAATCCATCCTGCACCCGGAAGGCCCGGGGGAACCGGTTGCGCTCAACCGGCGCTTCCAGGTACGCAACGGGTTTCTGGAAACCACCGGCGACGAGGTGTTCCGCTATCACCCCTATGCCCTGCTGGAGGTCTTCCTGCTGCTGGAACAGAACCCGCAATTACAGGGGGTGCGTGCAGGCACGATTCGCAGCATTCGTGAACACCGTCACCTCATCGATGACGAGTTCCGCAATGACATCCGCTGCCGCAGCCTGTTCATGGAAATCATTCGCCAGCCGCGCCGCATCACCCGTGAACTGCGACGCATGAACCGCTACGGCATACTTGCCGCCTACCTGCCCGCATTCGAGCATATCGTGGGACTGATGCAGTACGACCTGTTTCATGTCTACACGGTCGATGAGCACATCCTGTTCGTGATCCGCAACCTGCGCCGCTTCACCGTGCAGAAGCATGCACTGGAATTCCCCCTGTGCAGCCACATCGTCGCAACCCTGCCGAAGCCGGAACTGCTCTACCTGGCTGCGCTGTTTCACGACATCGCCAAGGGACGCGGGGGCGACCATTCCGAACTGGGCGGACTGGAAGCCTACGAATTCTGCATCCGGCATGACCTGAGCGACTATGACGCCGGGCTGGTGACGTGGCTGGTTGAACATCACCTGATCATGTCGGCCACGGCGCAACGCGAGGACATCGATGACCCGGTCGTGATCAACCGTTTTGCGCGCAGCGTCGCCAACCCGGTACGACTGGACTACCTGTATGTACTCACCGTGGCGGACATCCGCGCCACCAACCCGGACATGTGGAACACCTGGAAGGACGCCCTGCTGAAGCAGCTCTACTACAACACCCGGCGGGCGCTGCATCGCGGCCTGCAGGACCCGCTGGAGCGCGCCGAACACATACAGCAGGTACAGCACGAAGCGGCTGAAATCCTCGGTCACAGGGATGCGCAAACCCTGCAACTCTGGGAACAGCTGGGGGATGAATATTTCCTCAGGACACCGCCCGAACAGGTTGCACACCATACCCGCCTGCTGCTGGATATCCCCGCGGATAGCGGCAGCATTGTCGACATACAGCCACTGACCGAACGCGGCGGGACAGAGATCTTCATCTATGCACCCGCCGGCAAGAACCAGTTCAGCCGCATCACCGCAACACTGGACCAGCTCGGACTGAATGTTGTTGATGCGGGCATCATCACCACGACTGACAATTTCATCGTCGACACCTTCCACGTACTCGAGGAAAACGGCGATCCGGTGGCGGGTGATTCGCGGCTGGATGAAATCCGCAGCGCGCTGCTGGGCAGGCTGGATGCCGCGCAGGCGCACGACTGGCGGGTCTCGCGCCGGACACCGCGCAGGTACAAGCACTTTCCCATCAAGACCCACATCGAGTTCAAACTGGACGAGATCGACAACCGCACCATCATGGAACTCATCACCGGTGACCGCCCCGGGCTGCTGTCGCAGATCGGGCGGGCCTTCTCGGAGTGCGAGATCAACCTGCAGAATGCCAAGATCGCCACGCTGGGTTCACGCGCGGAGGATGTTTACTACATCACCGACTCGCATAACCAGCCGCTCAGCGACCCGGCACAGTTCGAGTGCCTGCAGCGTGCAATCCATAAATACCTGGACAG
>JASFOC010000040.1:0-10767 GCA_050116715.1 Gammaproteobacteria bacterium | reverse complement strand
GGCATCGTGACCGAGGACCGGCGCCTTGCCAGGCGCGTGCGCGCCCTGCTGGAGCGTGCCGGCATACACCTGCAGGACAGCGGCGGCTGGGCGCTGTCCACCACCAGTGCCGCGGCGGCACTGGAGCGCTGGCTGGAGACGGTCGAAGAGGACTTTGACCACCAGCCGTTGCTGGATGTACTGAAGTCACCGTTCATCTTCCCGGATGCCGATCCCGAGTCGCATGGCAGCAGTGTCTATCGCCTCGAACAGGACATCATCCGGCATGAAAATATCGCCCGGGGGCTGGCTCGCTACCGCCACCATATCGATGCCCGCCTGCAACGCCTGCCGACCGGCTGGCGTGCAGCAACGGCCGAGTCGCTGCATATCCTGCTGAACCGGCTCGACCAGGCGGCCGAGCCATTACGGGCCTTTCTCCAAGCAGAACCGGCCAACCCGCAGGCGCTGCTGCAGGCGCTGCGCGCCAGTCTGGAAGGGCTGGGTATGTGGCATGCCTTTGCGGATGACCCGGCCGGCCGGCGCATACTGCAGGAATGGCAACTGCTCCACGACGCCGCCGGCCACAGCCGGGTGACGCTCAACTGGATCGAGTTTCGTGCCTGGTTCGGCAGCGCGCTGGAACGCCACGATTTCCGTCCCGCGACCGGCGACAGCCCGGTGCTGTTGCTGACCCTGCAGCAGGCACAACTCGGCCAGTTTGCCGGGCTGGTCATTGCCGCCTGTGACCGTGAGCACCTGCCGGCGAGAACGGCGGCATCACCGTTTTTCAATGACCCTGTGCGCCGCGACCTGCTGTTGCCAGCCTGGCCGGAACGCCATGCCCTGCAGCTGCAGCGCTTCCGCCGTGCCCTGGAGAGCGCCCCCGAGGTGCTGCTGAGCTATACGCGGGAGGACAACGGCGAGACTCGCCTGCCCAGCCCCTGGCTGGAAGCCATCCAGAGCTTTCACGAAATCGCCTGGCAGGACAACCTGTGCAGTCCGGAACTGGAAGCACTGCTGGATGTTCCCGGCAGCAGCGTACGCGGCGCCAACCCGCTGCCGGCACCGACCGCCGCGGGCTACCCGGCACCCCGGCTGCCGGCTGACCGTGTGCCGGCCGCCATGACAGTCAGCGCGCATCGCAGCCTGATCGACTGCCCGTACCGCTTCTTCGCCGCCTACGGCCTGGCACTGAAACCCAGGGAAGTCGTCAGTGAAGCCCTGGAAAAGGCGGAATACGGCAGCCTGGTGCACCAGTCGCTGGAGGTCTTTCACGCCGGCAAACCCGGCTATCCCGCCGCGTTCACCGGCGCGCTCAACCGCGACAACCGCGCGGCGGCCATCGCACGGCTTGAGGAAATTTCCCGCAGCGTGTTCAGCCGCGACCTGGAAGACAACTTCGAGCACCGCGCCTGGCTGCGGCGCTGGCTGCAGCTGGTTCCCGCCTACATCGACTGGCAGGCCAGGCGCCAGCAGACGTGGTCCTTCCAGGCGGCCGAGCAGCAGGGCGCACGCGAGCTGGCAAGCGGCCAGCTACTCCGGGGGCGCCTCGATCGCATCGACAGCGGCCCCGGCGGGACGGCGATTATCGACTACAAGACCGGCAGCCTGCCGAAGCAGGCAGAGATCGACAGCGGCGAGGACGTGCAGCTGGCCTCCTATGCCCTGCTCGCGGATTCGCTGCCCGCGCGCGTCGAGTACCTGCAGGTCGACGGCAAAATCCACCCCGGCGCCTGCCTCGAGGGCGCGGAACTCGCGCATCTTGCCACGGCCGTCGGGGAGCGCCTGGTTAGTGTGCTGACGCACATGCAGGCCGGCGCCCCCCTGCCTGCGTGGGGTGATGCGGACACCTGCCGCTACTGCGAAATGGACGGCCTGTGCCGCAAGCAGGCCTGGCTGGAGCCACCCGGCGCAGCCGGGGAGAACGCGCCATGACGGCACGTGATCCGCTGCAGGCCGCCGACCCCGCGCGCAACGCGACCGTGCATGCCTCCGCCGGCACCGGCAAGACCTGGCTGCTGGTGACCCGCATCGTGCGCCTGCTGCTCGCGGACGCACAGCCCGAAAACATTCTCGCGGTCACCTTCACCCGCAAGGCCGCGGCAGAAATGCAGCAACGCGTCACGGAACGCCTGCGCGGGCTGGCCGGTGCCGCGCCCGACACGCTGGATGCCATGCTGCAACAGTACGGCATCACGCCGGATGCTGCCGTGCGTGCCAGGGCGGCCCGACTCTACGAGGCCCTGCTGTTCAATCCCTACGCCCTGCGTGCCACCACCTTCCATGCCTTCTGTCAGGAGTTGCTGCAGCGCTTCCCGCTGGAGGCCGGTGTCGCACCGGGCTTCGCCATCAGTGAAGCGACCGGTATTCTCGAGCAGTCGGCGTGGGATGCACTGGTGGCACAGACGGCCACGTATCCCGACAGCCCGGTGGCCCGGGCACTCGACCGGCTGGTGGCCGGCTGCGACGGGCTCGGCAGCACCCGGTCGGCACTGTGTTCTTTCCTGGCGCACCGCAGCGACTGGTGGGCCTTCACCCAGGGGCAACGCGAACCGTTGCAGTTCGCCAGCCGCCGGCTCACCGACCTGCTGGAAGTGGCGGTCGACACCGAACCGCTGGACGGTTTCCCCACTGCCGCACTCCGGGAAGACCTGCAGGAGTTTGCCGCGCTGCTTGGCCGCAACACCACCAAGACCAACACGGCGCATGCTGACAGCCTCGCGCAGGCACTCGCCACGCCGCTGGAACCCGCGGCATTCCTGAGTGCCGTTACCCCGGTATTTTTCAGGACGGACGGCGAACCGCGCGAGCGCAAGGCCGCCGCGGCACAGCAGAAACGCCTGGGCACGGCAGGTGAAACGGCGTTCCTTGCGCTGCATGACCGCTGCGTCAATGCCCTGCTGGAATTGCGCGATCGCCGGGCACGCTGCAATACCCTGCACAACACGCTGGCCTGGTACACGGCAGGGATGGAATTGCTGACACATTACCAGCGCATCAAGCAGGAACAGCGGGCGCTGGACTTCGCCGATCTCGAATGGCTGGCCTGCGAACTGCTGAACCGCAGCGAACATGCCAGCTGGGTGCAGTACAAGCTGGACAGCCGCATCGACCACCTGCTGGTCGACGAATTCCAGGACACCAACCCGACCCAGTGGCGCCTGTTGCTGCCGCTGCTGCAGGAACTCGCCGCCGGCCGGGACGAACGCGGCCGTTCCGTGTTCCTGGTCGGCGACCGCAAGCAGTCGATCTACAGCTTCCGCCGCGCCAACCCGGCCCTGCTGGAAGAGGCATCGGCGTGGCTGCAGCAACACCTGCAGGCGCAGCGATACCCGCTGGATGCCTCGCGGCGCTCGGCCGCCGCGATCGTGGATTGCGTCAATGCCGTGTTCGGCACTGCACCGTTGCAGGCGCATCTCGCGGGCTTCAACCCGCATTCCACCCACCTGCCCGACATGTATGGCCATGTCGAACTGCTGCCGCTGGCAGGCGACACTGTGGCAACAGACACCGCCGGCGAGCAACCCGGCCTGCGCAACCCGCTACAGGCGCCGCGACCCGATCCGGTTGACAGGCGACATTACCTGGAAGGGGCTGCCCTTGCCGCACGCATGCAGGATCTGGTCTGCAGCAATACCCTGATAACCGTGGCAGACGGGATCCGCAGGCTGCACTACGGCGACATCATGGTCCTGCTGCGCCAGCGCACCCATGCCACCGCCTACGAGCAGGCCCTGCGCGATGCCGGCATTCCCTACCTGAGCGCCAGCAAGGGCATGCTGCTCGACAACCTCGAAGTGCGTGACCTGGAGGCGTTGCTGCGCCTGCTGGTGTCGCCCTATGACAATCTCGCGCTCGCCCAGGTGCTGCGCTCTCCGGTGTTCGGGCTGCAAAGCGAGCAACTGCTGCCGCTGGCGGGACAGCCTGGCGGGACCTGGTACGAGCATCTCGCCCGGCTTGCTGCCCGTGCCGAGTCTCCCTATGACCGTGTCTACGCCATGCTGTCCCGCTGGCGCGAACTGGCCGGACAGGTGCCCGTGCACGACCTGCTGGACCGGATATTCCACGAGGCGGAGCTGCTGCCACGCTACGCGGCTGCTTTCCCCGAGGCGCTGCGACCCAGGGTGCATGCCAGCCTCACCCGCTTCATCGAACTCGCACTGGAAGTGGACAACGGCCGCTACCCCAGCCTGCCGCGCTTTCTCGACCAGCTGGAACGGCTGCGCCAGTCGCAGCAGGACCAGCCGGATGAAAGCCCGCCTGCGGGTGCCGACGGCAGCCGGGTCCGCATCATGACCATCCACGCGGCCAAGGGTCTCGAGGCGCCGGTGGTATTTCTGGCCGACATGGCGACTGCACCGCGGGACCGCAATGCACATGCCGCACTGGTCGACTGGCCCGGCGACCGGGAACGGCCACGGCAGTTCCTGCTCACCCCGCGGCGCGCCGACCTCGACCCGGCCAGCCGGGTACTGCTGGAAAACCAGGCCAGGGAACAGAGTCGCGAAGATGCCAACCTGCTGTATGTCGCCATAACACGCGCCCGCCAGTATCTTTACATCTCCGCCAGTGCGCCGACACGCGGCAGCGACCTCGGCTGGTACGGGCTGCTGCGTGACGCATTACAGGGCTGGGAGAAAAATGCCGCAGGCAACCCCTGGCACACCACGGGCACCGGGCCGACAGATGCAACACTCAGCGTTTCCGCCGCAATCAGACCGGACGTGGATCCGCGCCTGTCACGGCGCATCAGTGTCAGGCCGCAACTGCGGCAGATAGCCCCCAGTCATGCTGACCCGGCGGTCGCAGTGGAATCGGGCGATGCGGACGGCCGCGAACGCGGCATTGCCATTCACCGCATGCTGGATTTCATTTCGCGCAAACCTGCTGCGGCATACCCCACCCTGCCACCTCAGCTGGCGGGCGGCCTGGGTCGCGAAGCCGGAGATCCGGAACTGCAGGCCTGGTGGCAGGAAGCGCTGGTCACCAGCCGCCATCCCGGCCTCGCGGGGCTGTTTGATCCGCAGCACTACGTTCGCGCACGCAATGAAGTCCCGCTGCAGTACTTGCAGGAAGGCCAGCTGGTCTATGGCATCATCGACCGGCTGGTCATCCGTGAAGACGCGGTGCTGGTCATCGATTACAAGACACACCGCCGCGCCACCCCGGACACACTGCAGGAACTGGCAAGCGGATACCGGGAGCAAATGCAGCTCTACAGCGCGGGCGTTGCACGGCTGTGGCCCGGGCTTGCCATAAAACCGTACCTGCTGTTCACGGCCTGCAACGCCCTGGTCGAGATGCCGGGACCGGCACCCTGACAGCGGCCGGCAGTTTCACCTTGCCGGCAAAAAATGAAACAATCGCATACCAGCGTACCGCCATCGGGCGGTCACCCGAAAAACCCAGCCATTAGCCAGACGACTTATGAATGAATCGGAACATATATTGAACGTCACCCTCGATACCTTCCAGCCGCAGGTCATCGAGCAATCGCAGCGCGTGCCGGTGCTGGTCGACTACTGGGCCGACTGGTGCGGACCCTGCCAGATGCAGATGCCGGTGCTGCAGAAACTGGTCGAGGAATACGCCGGCAAGTTCGTGCTGGCCAAGGTGAACACCGACGAACAGCGGGAACTGGCGCGCGAACATGGCATCCGCAGCCTGCCGACCATGCGGCTGTTTCGCCACGGTGAAATCGTCGAGGAAATCCTCGGTGCGCAGACAGAATCGACGCTGCGCATTCTGCTGGACAGGTACATCGAGCGCGAGTCCGACAAGATCCGTGCCAGTGCCATCGAGGCCTTCCGGCAGGGACGTCAGGAAGAAGCGTTGCAGATGCTGGAGCGTGCGCGCCAGAAGGAACCGGAAAATCACCAGCTGACGCTGGATTATGCCAGCCTGTGCCTGCAGGCGGGCCGGCTGGAGGAAACCGGGCGCCTGCTGGCAGCGCTGCCGCGCGATGTCCGGGACGAGACAGAAGCGCTCCAGCTGCAAGCCCTGCTGGACTTCAGCAAGGCCGCGCTGGACGCACCGTCCGTGGAAGAACTGGAGCGCAGTATCGCCGCACATCCCGACGACCTGTCACTGCGTTATCGCCTGGGTGCCGTCCATGTGCTGAACAATCGCATGGAACCCGCCATGGAGGCGTTCATGACCATCCTGCAGCGCGACCGGGAATTTCGCGATGATATCGGCCGCCGCAGCCTGCTGGCGGTTTTTGACATCCTCGGCAGCGAGAGCGAGCTGGTACAGCGCTACCGCAGGCAGTTATTCAACGCCCTGCACTGACGACAGTACCCTGCCCGGCGGCCGGGGTCCCCGCTCAGGAACTGCCATCCAGTACCTGGGCAAGCCGCTTCGCAGGCACATAGCCGGGCAGGAGTTCGCCGTTGTCGAGGATCAGCGCCGGGGTGCCGGTTACCCCCAGCATGCCACCCAGTTCATACTGTTCCTTGACGGGATTGTCACACTTGCGCGGCTTGATGTCCTCACCGGCCTTGGCCTTTGTCAGTGCAGCGCGGCGATCATCAGCGCACCAGACCGAGACGGCCTTGTCATAGGAAGGCGAGTTGATGCCCGAGCGCGGGAACATCAGGTAACGCACGGTGATGCCCTCGGCATTGAACTGGTCGACTTCCTTGTGCAGCTTGCGGCAGTAACCGCAATCGATATCGGTGAAAACGGTGATGGTGTGACGTTCCTCCGCGGCAGGGAACACGATCATATTGTCGCTGCCGACCTCGTTGATTGCAGCGAGGCGGATCTCCTTGCGGCGTTCCTCACTGATGTCCTTGCGCGTCTCCAGATCAATCAGGCTACCCTGCAGCAGGTACCGGCCATCGTCACTGATGTAGAGCAGGCGTGCACCGACCAGCACCTCGGACACGCCCTGCATGGGTGACGGCTTGATCTGCTCCGGTGTAACGCCCGGCAGCACCCTGGCGAGGGACTGCTTGATTGCGGCATTCGCGTCAGGCTCGGCGGCGCCGGTGCTGTAGGCAGTAAACGTCAGGAGCAGCAGGCAGATCCCTGCAATTTGCTTTGTCATAATGGAACCCATTCAGTGTTGTTGTTCAAAAAGCGTTAGCGCAGCGGTTTGACACCGCAACCGGAGCCGAAGTTTCACACCCTGTTGAACGATTCAACAGCAGGTGAGGTTGCATTCAACCGCGCGGATGATGCTGTGCGTGCAGGTCCTGGAGGCGCTCACGCGCCACGTGAGTATATATCTGCGTGGTTGACAGGTCACTATGCCCCAGCAGCATCTGCACCACGCGCAGATCGGCACCGTGATTCAGCAGGTGCGTGGCAAAGGCATGGCGCAGGGTGTGCGGCGACAAGTGCTTGTTAATTCCTGCTTTTAGCGCGTAATGGCGAATCCGGTACCAGAACGCCTGGCGTGTCATCCCCTTGCCTCGCGCAGTGATGAAAAGCTGCCTCACCAGGGCGCTGCCGGCCAGCAGCGGGCGGCTGCCGTCGAGGTAGCGCTGCACCCAGTCTACGGCCTCCTCGCCGAGCGGCACGAGGCGCTCCTTGTTGCCCTTGCCGGTTAGACGCACCACGCCCTGGGTGAGATTGACCTGTTCGGTGGCCACGCCGACGAGTTCGGACACACGCAGGCCGCAGGCATACACCAGTTCCAGCATGGCGCGGTCGCGCAGGCCCAGCGTATCACCGGTATCCGGTGCAGCCAGCAGGTCCTCGACTTCCCGTTCACTCAGGGAATCCGGCAATGGCCGGCCGATACGCGGGGTGTCGATGCGCACGCTGGGATCGGCCGGCAGGCGCCCTTCCCGCACCAGATAGCGGTAATAGCGTCGCAGGGAAGACAGCAGCCGCGCCGTGGTCCGCGGCCTGGCCCCGGCAACAACGCGCTCCGCGAGGTAGGCCAGCAGATCCTCGCGGCGCGCCTGCGGCAGACCGCGGCCGCCCTGCTGCTGCAACCAGGCCGCCAGCCCCAGGAGATCGTTACGGTAGGCGGCCAGGGTATGCTCGCTCAGGCCATGCTCCATCCACAGCGCATCGGTGAAGCGTTCGATTTCCTGTAAAGCGGCTGCATCGGCCGCCGCAGGTTCCGCGCGCCTTGCCGGCGCCTTGCGTGCAGCCACCGCCGGCACCGGCCTCAGGTTTCCGCCTGCGATTTGCCCAGCAGCTTTCCGATGCTGTCCAGCGGCAGGGGAAACACGATGGTGGAACTCTTCTCGCCGGCGATCTCGGTCAGTGTCTGCAGATAGCGCAGCTGCAGTGACTGCGGCTGCTGGTTGAGTATCTGCGCGGCCTCTACCAGTTTTACCGCGGCCTGCATTTCACCTTCGGCGTGAATCACCTTGGCGCGACGTTCACGCTCTGCCTCTGCCTGGCGGGCGATGGCGCGCACCATGCTTTCGTCGATGTCGACATGCTTGATCTCAACATTCGCGACCTTGATGCCCCAGGCATCGGTCTGCTGGTCCAGCAGGGTCTGGATGTCACGATTCAGCTTGTCGCGCTCCGCCAGCATGTCATCCAGTTCGTGCTGCCCGAGCACCGAGCGCAGCGTGGTCTGTGCCAGCTGGCTGGTGGCGGCGAGAAAATCCTCGACCTGGATAATGGCCTTCTCGGGGTCGATCACGCGGAAGTAGAGCACGGCGTTGACCTTGACCGAGACGTTGTCACGGGAGATCACGTCCTGGCTCGGTACGTCCATGACAATGGTACGCAAGTCGACGCGCACCATCTGCTGGATGATCGGGATGACGATGATCAGGCCCGGCCCCTTGACCTTCCAGAAGCGCCCGAGTGTAAAGATAACGCCGCGCTCGTATTCCCGCAGCACGCGGAAGGTGTAGAGCAACAGGGCGACAAATACAATCAGCCCCACAAATATTCCCGGTATCGTCATTGCGTTTCTCCTTGTGCGGGATGCACCCGCAGCACCAGACCATCGATTGAATCCACCTGCACCTTGTCGCCGTTATGCAGGGGCACGGCGGATTCCGCCCACCAGATTTCACCGTGGATGCGAATGCGCCCCTTGCCGCTGAAGTCCTCGACAGCTTCGCCCCTGGCACCCAGCAATTCCTCCATACCGCTGACGACCGGGCGGTTGCGTGCCTTGATGGCAGCACCGACCACAAACAGGAAAAAGCCGGCGGTGGTTGCGGACAGGGTAAAAATCAGCGGCAGGGAAACCGCGTAGCCCGTACCTTCCTCGTCAAACAGGATGATGGAGCCAATGACGAACGCAATCAGTCCGCCGATGCCGAGTGCCCCGAAACTGGGTACGAACACTTCCGCCAGCATGAAGATGATCCCCAGCGCCAGCAATGCCAGCCCGGCATAGTTCACGGGCAGCACCTGGAAGGCATACAGCGCCAGCAGCAGGCTGATGGCGCCGGCAACACCCGGCAGGATGTAACCGGGATTGGCGAATTCGAAGAACAGGCCGTAGATGCCGATCAGCATGAGGACATAGGCGATGTTGGGATCGGTGATCACCGCCAGCAGGCGGGTACGCCAGTCCGGCTGCAGATACTGCAGTTGCAGGCCGCGGGTATCCAGCACCTGTTCTCCGCCCGGCAGGCTGACTGTGCGGCCCTGCGCCTGTGCCAGCAGGTCCGCCATGTCCACTGCCACGATATCGATCACGCCCAGCTCCAGGGCTTCCCTGGCGGGCAGGCTGGCCGCCTGGCGCACCGCGCGCTCGGCCCACTCGATATTGCGCCCCCGCATTTGCGCAAGGCTGCGGATATAGGCGGCAGCATCGTTGACGCGTTTGTGCGTCATCGCGTCGCCATCAGCAGCAGCATCGCCCTCGGCGTCATCATCCCGCTTTTTATCCACCAGGTCCCCCGGCTTTGGCACACCGCCGATCGCAACCGGTGTCGCCGCTCCCAGGTTGGTGCCCGGGGCCATCGCGGCGATGTGGCTGGCATAGAGGATATAGGTGCCTGCACTGGCAGCACGCGCCCCGCTTGGTGAGACGTAGGTAGCCACGGGGACCTCCGTGACCAGGATATCCTGGATGATGTCGCGCATGGCGGTATCCAGTCCGCCCGGGGTATCCATGCGCAGGATGACCAGCGCGGCATCCTGCGCCTGTGCACGGGCAATACCCCGCTGCAGATAGTCCGCGGTTGCCGGGCCGATGGCACCCTGGACATCCAGCACCACGGCAAGCCGTTCAGCAGCGCGGGCATGACTGGCAGCAGCCAGCATCAGCATGGCAAACAGCAGCAGCAGACGAAAAATTCGTTCAGACATCATGTCACTCCCGTATCTTCACGCTAGAATAACCTGCGCGCGGGACTTTGCAATGCCCACACCTGGATCACAATGGAACAGGGCGCTGCTTAGCTGTATGGTTACACCCGGTAATTCGGACTGCGCCGGCCCGCTTCCCGGCGTGTGGAGAGCTGCTTGAAACAATCGACACCCTGCTTTTTCTGCAATCCCGGCAGCATGCTGCTTGAAAATGCGCTGGCTTACGCCCGCTATGACGACTACCCGGTATCACCCGGCCATGTACTGATCCTGACACAGCGCCATGTGGCTGATTACTTCGACACCACGCTCGCAGAGAAACATGCCATGCTGGAGCTGATCGAGGCAGCCAGGCTGCTGCTCGACAGGGAATATGCCCCGGATGGCTACAATCTCGGCATCAACTGCGGTGTGGCAGCCGGACAAAGCGTGCCGCATGTTCACTATCACCTGATTCCGCGCTACCAGGGAGACATGGAGAACCCGCGCGGCGGCGTGCGCGGCGTGATCCCTGACAGGCAGAAGTACTGACAGCGCTAT
>JASFOC010000039.1:0-10875 GCA_050116715.1 Gammaproteobacteria bacterium | reverse complement strand
TACGGCCGGGTAAGCCGGTGACTGCTGGCGGCCCTGCGATACCTGAAAATGCCTGGAACAACCTCCGGCAGATGTCTTTCCCGGTTCTCGCAGCGCACGAACCGAAACGCCAGCGGGCTGATCACTACCAGCCAAGGGTAACCCCGAAGTAGAGGGTACGCTCCGAGTCATTCACGTCCCTGAGTTCCAGGGCAAGCGTTTTGCTCTGGTTCAGGTTCAGTCTCGCCCCCTGGGTTACCAGTCCGACAGCACCGCTGACGAAACTGATTCCCTGCTCGGGCATGCCAGTCGATTTGAGCGTGTTGCGTGTGTAGGACTTCAGCGTGTTTTTCAGCAATTTCTGGTTTCGTCTGGTGAGTGCCGCGTACTCGTGGGGAGCCGCATTCATATCGACGTCCTGTAACTGCTGTTGTTTGAATACCCACCGGTGAGGTTCCACTCCGGTGCCAGTGAGCGACTCACTGTTGTCTTGTGCCTGTGCTGCCAGGGTTGTCAGCAGCATGGCTGCAGCAATTATTATTGTACGAATCACGTCTACCCCCCGGATACCTGCTCTTCACTGCCAGTGGTATCCAGTTCTTGATACCGGCATGTTTTTGAATTATTTAGCTGATAAACAGTATCTCCTTGTACCTAGCATCTTCAATAATGCAGCGGAAAGCAATAACAAATCCATTGTTCCTTAGTACAGCACAGCCAGCATCGGCTAACGTTGCATGCGCAATGGCATGACCGGGCCGGCCGAAGACCTCCGAGCAGCGGCCTACCCGGAACGAGCGTCTACAGTATTCTCCTGTTCTACATGCAGATTTTCCAAATGTTCGAGCTGGAACTGAATCAGTATATCCGACAAGATTACTCGGGGGTTTGACCGGGAAGGTCCGGGGACCGGACGGTAACCCGAGGTTCCCGGCCACCCTGATGATATCCTGACAGCGGCAAAAGACCTGTCATTCACATCAGCTTATCGGCATGGCATGGCATGGAACGCATAGCGGCCGGCGTTTGCGGCTTTTCGCGAACGCCGGCCTGGCATCAGTCCGCACGATACCTTGATACAATAAAAAGCCCCGCCAAAGCGGGGCCCTGCGGAGAGACCGTTCCAGCGGTTTACTCGAACGTCGTGGTATCCACCGGATAGAACCGGGTCTGCACCAGCTTTGCCCCGTTGTTCTTGTAGTCCCAGCCGTATACCACGAGGTCGGCTATATCGAAGATCCAGGCGCTGTCCAGGAAGGTACAGCTCAAGTCTAGATAGGCCTGCAAGTCATCTTCGTCAATATCGCCGTCACCATCGAGGTCAGTCGACAGGTCTCCCAGGTCAATTTCACCGTTGTTGTTAACGTCGTAGTTCTGATCGCATGTGTAACCGCTCCACTGGAAGAGTGCTGTCACGTCCACGGCCTTGCTCTTGCCATTCGTGCGAATCAACTCCCGGGAATCCATGTCGAACACACCGCCAGAGGTCACCACCCCGGCGCCCAGCAGGAAGGCGTCGGTGCAGTCAACGGCATCCGGGAAGTCGTAATAGAGCGCAAGGTCGGCGTCGTCGACGACGCCGTTACCGTCGATGTCATTATCGGGGATACTGTCCCCGTCCGTGTCCAGGTCGAGCAGGTCGATCACACCATCTCCGTTCAGATCCAGCGCGCCCAGGGTGTCGCTGCACGCCTCGACAAGCTTCGGGTAGAACACGACCTCACGCGGCTCACCCTCTTTCCGGGGCTTTGCGAGAATGCGCGCGTATACCTGATACTCGCCTGCAGGCAGCTGAACCAGTGCCGGGTCATCGTCGAAGCCCGCACATTTATCCTGCACAGTAAGCTCGCTCACATTCGAGCGCTTGTTCTGCACGAAATCGATCTCCGAGTCGCCGTACTCCGGCACGAATACAGAGCCACCCCCCGCCGCGGGATCGCAATTATAGTCATCATTCTTGCCATGGATGTTCAGATTGAAATGTGGACCACTGGGGAATCCACTGCTCCACATGACCACTTCTACAGGTTTGCCGGCCACTGCCTTTCCGGTCAACATCGTTGTAAACACCGCTGCCAAACAGAGCGCCACTGTTTTCTGATTCATACTCTCACCCTCCAAACGGATGTCGCTTGTTTCAGGTGAGGATGTTAAGCAGCGTTGAAGACAGCGAAAGTGATTGAAATCACAGATCCCCTGGCAGATTACATACGCGGATTGTTATCAGGATTCGGGTCACAAAAAATCGGCATCGCGACCGCTTCCCGAAGACAACAGCGCCAGCGCATGGACTCTGGCTGTCCACTTCCAGCACCTTCAGCAAGGTTACGCCGGATTCCGAACCTCGGCGTGGGTATACAGACGACCGGTCTGGCGCAGGCACCGGACTCCCGGCCGGCCTGCCCTGGCTTCATGCAGGTAGCCTGCCGGTGTGGTGGTGCATGACCATGCCCTCCCCGCGCCGCTGAAACCGACCAGGACCAGTTTGATTCAGCCGGGGCCTGCCGGCGTAGAATGCGGGCGACGCTGACTGAACCAGAAGGTCGCATAGGGCTGCAGTTGTATTCCGGACGCTGTATGTTCGGCGCAGTACTCGCCGATCAGTTCCTCCCAAGAAGCGAGGTTGTCAGGCAGAACGGAGGCTGCAATGAACTGCGTGGTTGCCGTGAAATTGAACAACGCAAGAATGCGTTGACTGCCATCGAGTGCGCTGCGTTCCAGGCCGAAAACGCCAGTGCAGGTCGCCAGCAGGCGCTGCGGCGCTTCGGGATGAAACGCAGGCTGGCTGCGACGGATCTGCAACAGTCGCCGGTAACGCCGGAATACCTGCCCGGTCTCGCTGCCGGGATTTTCCATAAGTGACTCGAGTTCAGCCTGATCCCATTTGCGGCGATTGATCGAGCGGGTCATCCCGGTACGCTCCACGCCCAGGGTGTCGTTTGGTGTTGCCACCAGGCAATGCAGGTAGACAGCGGGAATCCCCCGGAATGACAGGGCAACAGTCTGGGATACCATGAAGGCCGGAATCTGCCAGCAGTTAGCGTCCTGCTCCGGGTTGCGGTAGGCGTCGAAATAGCTGATGTTCAGTTCGTAGGGGCTGACAGAACCGTCGCTGTTGCTGCGCGTGGAAATATAACCACCGCGTGCGCGCATCGCATCGAGCATGGCATCGACTTCCGGCTTCGGCACCAGGCCTTCAAGGGGGCGCAGACCGACGCCGTCATGCGAGGCGGTGAAGTTCAGGAATGTGCAGTCTGGCGGTAGCGGCACAGTCTCCAGTTCCCGCGCCCAGTCCTGCAGATAACGCGTGGTACCGGCATGCAGCGCGTGCAGCAGCAACGGCGGCAGGCTGAACTGGTAGACGATATGGGCCTCGTCACCAGCGCCGAAGTAGCTGATGTTCTCGGCATGCGGCACATTGGTCTCGGTCATGATCAGGGCGCCCGGCTCGACCATTTCCAGGACATCGCGGAACAGCTTGATGATCGCATGGGTCTGCGGCAAATGGATACAGCGCGTACCCGGTTGTTTCCACAAATAACCAACCGCATCCAGGCGCACCATGCGGGCACCGCGCCGGATGTAGTAGAGCAGGATATCAATGAACTCCAGCAGCACATCCGGGTTGCTGTAGTCCATGTCGATCTGGTCATTGCTGAATGTGGTCCAGACATGGCGCAGGCCCTGGTGGGTGCGCACGCCGCTGAGCAGCGGCGACGAGCGGGGTCGGGTCACCAGCGCCAGATTGACGTCCGGCTCCATTTCGATGAAATAGTCGCAGGCCGGCTTCTGCCCGGCGATGAAATCGACGAACCAGAGATTCTCCCGGGAACAGTGGTTCAGCACCAGATCGATGACAAGGTCGTAACAGCGTTCCAGTGCAGCAACGTCTTCCCAGCTACCCAGTTCCGGGTTCACCGCGCGGAAATCCGTGACCGAAAAGCCATCATCCGAGCTGTAGGGAAATATTGGCAGCAGGTGCAACATGCTGAACGCATCGGACAGGTGACGATCCAGAAAGGTGCGCAGTGTCTGCAACGGTGTCCGGTGTGGCGCATGGATACTGTCACCGTAGCTGATGAGAACAATGTCCCGGTGACTCCAGTAGGGCTGCTTTACCGTGCGGGTGCGCAGCTGCCGATGTACCTGCAGCATGCGCAGGATGCGCTGCCGCACAGGCGCTGCCCGCTCGGCGCCATACAGGTAAACGAGGCGCGCGAGCAGCCGCTCGGAAGGCCGGGCAGCCGGGTCGACCGGTATCGGGGCAGCACGCTGGCCGGAGGTATGCGTCATTTGCTTGCACCAGAAGGTAGCAGACGGAGGCCGGCATGCGCCAGTTCAATGCATACCGCAACCATCCCGCCGGAAATCACCACTGTCTGGATCTCAGCAGCAGAAACCATGCCAGTAGCGCCACACGCGGAACGGCCCCGTCCCTCGATGTGCTGCCGGCTCAGGTTTCATGCCCAATGCGCCAGCGAGCCCTGACCACTGCCACCACCGCCCCGCCACTGTCCCTGATTTCGCCGTCAACCTCGACATCACCCGGCTCACTGGCCAGCGGCACACTGCACCGGCATTCTGCCAGCAATGTACCGCGCGCCTTTTTCAGGTAGTCGATACTGAAGCCGGTCAGGATGGCACGGGTATCCTCTGGCAACCCGTTCACAACGGCAAGTCCCGTCGCCATCTCACCCAGGTTCGCCAGCGCCATGGCGTGTATGGAGTGCAGGTGATTGCGCAGCCGGCGGGCATCGCGCAGCCTTACCGCGCAAAAGCCCGGTGCCAGGGATTGCACATTGGCACCGAGGCTGCCGGTATACGGTACGCGCAGGCCCAGCAACCGACTGAACAGCCACCTGCCCCCGGGAAATGCACAGGCCCGATGCCATTGTTTTCGCAAGTCGGGACCTATCGAGCGTGACATGGTTATACTCCTGCGGTATCAATCGGGGGGGAACCGATGAGTCCATCCTTCAGCATCCCGACGTATGCCCGCCAGAGCGCATAGCGCATTGCATGTCCGGAAGGTGGCCTGCAGGGTGCGCGCAGCCAATCATCCAGTTGAATTGAGCATCGGGATTCCGGGCCTGCACCCGACAATTGCGCCTGCATCGCCCGGTGTGCCTGCCTTTGGTGTTCTACCAGCTGCGTGGCCCGGCTTCACCTTCTCCATGCAGACGTGCACCGCGCACTAATCCTCTGAAGCGAAGACTATCGGCGTGCGGACCGCAATACCCTGCCCCAGTTTCAGGTATTCGTAACTGAGGTTATGTTCCAGCCTGAGTTGCAACAGCCCCTTCTGCTGCCTGTCGCCGGGAAGCAGGATGAGGGAGCCATCCGGCAAGGCATTGAACTTGTCTATGACATCGATATCGATGGTTTCCGGCAATTGCAGGCTGCGTTTACCTGACATGAATTCGAAGATGAGTGGACGTTCGGTCACGACCACGGCATCCCCGGAAAGCAGTCCTGCGAGTAATTCTCTGGCCGGGCTGGCCTGCTGCGTGCTGGTGTAGTTCATATAGCTGACACCTGCATTAGCGCGATGATCCGGACTGCCCAGCACGCGCCAGCTATGGATGGAATCCTGAAACCTGGTGTATCCCTTGACAGGGAACACGAGCACACAGAACCAGAGCAGAATCTGCGCAACCAGGCGCATGATAGTGACCGGCTTCAGCTGTGCCAGCACGACCAGCATCAGGAGCCACAGCACTACCAGGGCAGGTGCCAGCAGGCGCATATCAAGCATGTCGAAGCTGCGATACATGCGCAGGAGAAAAATCACGCCGAGGTAGAGCACACCGACAAACAGCAGGATGTTCCGTGCAGGCCGGTACGCAACAGGCTGTGACTGTGGCTGCACGCGCGCAGTAGCCAGCCTGGCATAGACAAGTGCGATACACATGGCTGCCACCAGGACAAGCAGCTGCACCAGCGGTGCTGCTGGTATGCTTGCATCCAGTGCAGACAGCATGTCGAACAGGTTGTCGCGGAAGGTGATGTCAGATGGTGACCGCACTCCCCCCGTGATACTGCCCGTGACACGATAATTACTCGCCAGCAAATACCCGACTGCCGCGGCATAGACACCGGCTGCAATCACAAATGCCGGTAGTGCGCTGCGCTTCTTCCTGCATAGCAGGAATGTGGCCGGCAGCAGCAGTGACAGGGCGATGCCGATATAACGGGTATAGGCAAGCGCAACCAGTGAAATCACCAGCACACCCAGGTAACGGTATCCCCGGCCGGCAGCGACCGCCTCCGCTTCCAGGTAACGGGTTGAAGCCCAGACGGCCAGCAGCAGCAGCGGAATGAACAGCGTCTCACTCCAGGCATAGGTATACACGGTGATCAGTGGCGCGCTCAGACACAGAAGGATTGACGCCAACAATGCGAAGTACCATTGCATGAGCGGGGCAAGCAGCAGGTAGGCAAACACGGCGGTCAATGCAAGCAACAGCGCGGACAGGCGCGAGGCGGTTACCACGTCCGGCAGCTTGAAAGCAGACGCCGCCAGTGTGAGGGGATACAGCGGCGGCCACAACCTCACCTCCCTGTACAAGCTGGCATCATAATTCTCCAGGCTGCGGTCCGTGGCAAGCAGCCCGTGACCACTTTTGAAATTCCGGGCGATGTCCAGGTAATTGAGTGAATCCGGGGTGGTTGCGGAACCAAACGGCGTCAGGAAATGAGCCAGCAACAGGGAAAAAAACAGGATAACGAGAATGGCAATCCCGTCCCGGATGATCGTGTTGTCGATGGTCGTCAGGAATCTATGCATTGTTTTTCAGTCAGCATGGGATTATAGAAACGCCACTGTCAGCAGAACCGGGGTGAGGTTCGTTCCCCCTGTCATTCCGGCGCCTGCCTGATGCGCTACAGTCCGTTATTGAAACGGATAACAGAATCGAGTTTAAACTTCCCGCATCAGCGATTAAATCGTGCAATGTGGCGGCTTTCTGACTGCCTGCAAGACGTCAGTAAATGGCTATGCGGCAGGCCTGACACGAAATACGCCGGCATCCACCGAGGTTACCACGACACGGGTGCCTGCAGGGATTGACTCACAATCTGCTTCGGCATCGATCTCAACCCGCCATGCGACGCCGGAATAACGCGTGCTGCCCGGCCGGTCCCGGGAGATACCCTGTTCCAGGCGGAACTTGTGACCGACCATGTCGCTGCTGTTGTCCTTTTCCGGCACATCGAAGTTCTGGAATTTCAGCAACGGCTTCCACAACAGCGCTGCACTGACACCGGAACAGATACCGAAACAGGCAATCCCGTTCAACCAGCTTGCCGGCAGCACCCCGCCCCACAACAATCCCCCGGTCAGCAGGGCACCGATGCCGGTAAACAGCACCACGCCGGAGGTGAACCCGAAAACCAGTGCCTCCACGACCAGCAAGCCAAACCCGAGCGTAAACCAGAAGGCGTACTGGTGAGTATCGAAATACTCGATCATGGCTGTGTCTGCCCGGCTGCATTTCCGGCAAAGGCCTCGCTGCGGTTCATGGCACTGACGATGGCGACAGCCTCCGCGACGACATTGCCCGCCTCGCTGCCCTTGCCGTCCATCAGGACCACCGTCGATTGCTTCGCGATCTCCTGTTTGGCCTGGATGGCGCGGGTAGCCAGATCCAGCTGCACCGCCTTCTGTCCCTGGCTCGTGGCCGCCGCCTTGCCAATGGTTTCCAGCGCCATGGCCTTGGCTTTTGCTACCATCTCGATGGCACGTGCCTCACCCTCGGCCTGCAGGATCTGCTCGGCGCGGTCCGCCTCGGCGGACAACACCTGCGCCTGTTTCTCGCCCTCTGCCACGTTGATTGCAGCCTGGCGCTCGCCCTCCGATTCCAGGATCGCCGCACGCTTGTCACGCTCCGCCTTCATCTGCCGCTCCATCGCCTCCAGCACACTGCGCGGCGGCGTGATGTCCTTGATCTCGTAACGCAGCACCTGCACACCCCAGGGTGCAGAGGCCTCGTTGATGGAATTCACGATGGCGATATTCAGGGCATCCCGTTCCTCGAAGGTCTTGTCGAGATCGAGCTTGCCGATTTCGGAACGCATCGTGGTCTGGGCAAGCTGGGTAACCGCAAAGACATAGTCCTCTACCCCGTAGCTGGCCTTGTAGGGATCGAGGACCTTCATGTAGAGCACACCATCGACGGTCAGGCCGATGTTGTCCTTGGTGATCGCCGCCTGGCTGGGGACATCAGCCGCCTGTTCCTTCAGGGTCCGGTCATAGGCCACGCGTTCGACAAAGGGCACGATGAAATTCAGGCCGGCGGTCAGCGTGGCGCGGTACTTGCCGAAGCGCTCGATGACGTAGGCACGATTCTGCGGGACGAACTTGATCGAGGTTTTCAGCAGTACCACCAGCACAACCGCCAGCCCCACGCCGAAACTGAAGATCACGTCAAAGATTCCTGAAGCCATCAGCGTCTCTCCTGAATGTTGAAACCCCCTGAAGTGGGATACGCAATTAACTGAAAATAATCAACATAATAGCTGCCATTCGGCTGCACGGTATAGCGGCAGAAGGCCCTGAAGCATGACAACTGCGCAACCGGCCGCAATCAAAAGAGCACACGGTTTGAATGGCTTGGTCCATCGCGCGCTGCCAGCGGTTTGCAGCAGCGTGTCATGCCTCGCCTAGGCGCTCGTGCCACCCACGGTCAGGCGGTCGATCAGCATCGTCGGCTGGCCGACACCGACCGGTACGCTCTGACCCTCCTTGCCACAGGTGCCGACACCGGGGTCGAGCTGCAGGTCGTTACCGAGCATGGAGACATGCTTGAGTACTTCCGGTCCATTGCCGATGAGCGTCGCACCCTTGACCGGCCGCGTCACCTTGCCTTTTTCGATGAGGTAGGCTTCGCTGGCGCTGAACACGAACTTGCCTGAAGTGATATCCACCTGGCCGCCGCCGAAATTGACTGCGTACAGCCCGCGGTCGACGGAGGCGATGATTTCCTCCGGGTCATGGCTGCCTGCCAGCATGTAGGTATTGGTCATGCGCGGCATGGGCAGGTGCGCATAGGACTCGCGCCGGCCGTTGCCGGTTGGACTGACACCCATCAGCCCTGCATTGATGCGATCCTGCATGTAGCCTTTCAGGATGCCTTTCTCGATCAATACCGTGTTCTGTGAAGGTATGCCCTCGTCGTCGATATTGAGCGATCCGCGTCGACCGCTGAGCGTGCCATCATCAACAACGGTGCACAACGGCGAGGCGACCTGTTCACCGACCCGTCCGGCGAAGGCAGACGTCCCCTTGCGGTTGAAGTCACCCTCCAGGCCGTGACCGATGGCCTCGTGCAGCAGGATGCCTGGCCAGCCGGGCCCCAGCACGACCGGCAGGGTACCGGCAGGTGCGGCGACCGCCTCCAGATTGACCAGCGCCTGGCGCACCGCATCGCGTGCATAGTCCGTCGCGCGGTCGCCTTCGAGGAAGAAACTGTAATCGCTGCGCCCCCCTCCCCCGCAACTTGCCTGCTCGCGCCGACCGTCCTGCTCAACAGTGACCGTGACATTGCAGCGCACCAGCGGCCGCACATCTGCAGCCAGCGTACCGTCACTGACGGCAACCATGACGACCTCGTGAACCCCGGTCAGGCTGACGACCACTTCCCGCACGCGCGGATCCTGGCGACGCGCCTCCAGATCCAGCTGCCGCAGCAGGGCCACCTTGTCATCAGCCGCCATACACGCCAGCGGGTCCAGTGCCGGGTACAGTGCTTTTGTGTCAGTCGCCTGCCAGGCCTGCAGCTTGCCGGTGTCACCATGCCTGGCGATTGCGCGTGCGGCGCTGGAGGCCTTCAGCAATGCCGGCAGCATGATCTCGTCGGAATAGGCGAAGCCGGTCTTGTCACCGCTGATCGCGCGTACACCGGCACCCTGTTCGATGCTGTGGGTGCCTTCCTTGACGATGCCGTCTTCCAGCACCCAGGACTCGTAGCGGGTTGACTGGAAATACAGGTCACCGCTCTCCACGGCATGCCCCAGCAAGCGGCCGAACACCCGGTCGAGGTCATGCTCGTCAATGCCGGCCGGCAGCAACAGGCGCTGGCGTGCGATATCAAGATTCGAGCTGCTCATTTGTTGCGACACTGCAGGCGGCGATGCTGAATGCTGGGGAAATTACGGCGCGCACTGTTAAGACGCCCCAGTTCGATATCCGCACAGACCACGCCGGGGCCGCGGGCCAGGCTGTTCAGGACTGTGCCCCAGGGATCCACGATCATGCTGTGACCATAGGTCTCGCGCCCGTTGAGGTGGTAACCGCCCTGGTCAGGCGCGACGACATAGCACAGGTTTTCGATGGCGCGCGCCCGCACCAGGACTTCCCAGTGTGCCCGTCCGGTGATCGCGGTAAAAGCCGAGGGCAGCACGATGATTTCCATGCCGGCTTCCAGCTGTTGCCGGAACAGTTCCGGAAAGCGCAGGTCATAGCACACGGACAGCCCCATGCGGCCGAAGGGCGTATCGATCACCACCACCTCGCTGCCGGGTTCGATGGTCTCGGATTCGGTGTACTGCTCGTCACTGTCGACCAGCTGTACGTCAAACAGGTGGATCTTGTCGTAACGTCCGGCCAGTTTACCCTTGTCGTCGTATACGAGGCAGGCCGCACGCACCTTGTTGTCGTCATCGGCTACCAGCGGCACGGTCCCGCCGACCAGCCAGATGCCATGGCGCGCTGCCTGTTCAGCCAGGAATGTCTGGATGGCACCGCTGCCGGGAGTTTCCCGCAGTTCGACCTTGTCGCGTTCCGACTTGCCCATCAGGGCAAAATTCTCGGGCAGCACCACCAGGCGCGCCTGCTGACTGACAGCCTCCTCGATCAGGCGCTCTGCTTCCAGCAGGTTGGCACCTGGATTGGGGCCG
>JASFOC010000038.1:0-11089 GCA_050116715.1 Gammaproteobacteria bacterium | reverse complement strand
CCCTTGTTCTTGAAGGTTTTCTTCATCAATCCGGTTGCCACATTTTCGAAACCGGGTATACCGGCCATGATCAGGTTCGGCATCGGCCAGGAAAAATTCTGGAACCATTTTGGTCCAAACGGCATTTTCATGGGCATGGCGGGGTTTCCCAGCGGGCTGACCTTCGAGGTCACATCCTTTTTGAGCAGCAGCAGGCCGTAGAAGGTGAAGAATACTTCCACGTCCCAACCCAGCGCTGCAGCCGTAGAGGCCAGAATGAAAGGCGGGTAGGCCCAGTCCAGCGTACCCTTGGTGGCGATAATCGACATTGATGGTGTTCTGGAAGTCTCGATCTCTTCCAGTTTCTTTGGCAGAAGCTCATCCAGCCTCTTGTTCAGCCACGCATCCAGTTGCGGATTGTCCAGAGCATTCTCAGCTGATGTTGACATGTTTCTTCTCCTCAAAGGACTCCCTGATAGTCATCAAGGATGTCAAGAAATGGGTTTTATTACCTTGCAGTAGACGCTGCCTGGCCCTGATAATCCCGGGAATCACACAATCAGGCCGGTATTCGTGTCGCGAACGCGCGCGACCATACATGAACGAACGTATTAGTATATTTACCTATTCTGTAATGGTCAATAAAAGTCACTTCTAGCACTGTTCCCATGGCAAGCCATGATAACGCCAGCCTCCCACCGTACTGCGATGGTGATCTGCGTCCAGCTCACCCTCAAACCCCTCGTCTACATTATAGACGTCCACAAATCCATTATCTATCAGCAACTTGCCAGCCTCAAGCGAGCGCTTCCCGCTACGACAGATGAGCACTACCGGTGCATCGCTGCGATGCTCTTCCAGTCCGACACCACCCAGCAGTACCTTGCGCACCTCGGTCACGAATTCCGGGTTGACGACCCAATCAGGCTCATCGATCCAGGCAACATGGACGCTTCCCTGTGGATGCCCTACAAACAGGTATTCCATGCTGGATCGCACATCGATCAGTATTGCACGCTGGTTATGCTGTAGCAGGTCCCAGGCCTGTAGAGGTGAGATTGCCTTTACCTTGCGTGTCATGACCTTGTCTCCTGCATTTAAACGCGTTTTCTGTGCGGCCATTCTCCAGTGATTTCAGCAGCGAGGCAAACGGACATGCCAGTCTTGATGAAATCGTGGAATACTGGTGTAAATCCGCCACGCATGGAATGATGTCACTCAACTCAGGAAAGCCCGCAGGCTGGACGGCATTGAAAACAGGCCAGATGTACCGGGAGCGCACACTTGTACGCGATTCAACCAGGAATAATGCCATTATAGTATATATATCCCACAAACTGTAAACAATTAAGCAAAATACTGAATAAATTACCCATATAGAACACAATTCTGCATTTAGTGGATATTTAACCCAGATAACCAGATAAAACAGGCAATAGGTGGGACCAGCCAACCAAAATCCACGCATGCAGGCATTTTTCATAAAACTCATTCTCTATCTGTTGGCATATTTGCCATTGCCTCTGCTGCACAGTTTCGGTGTCTGTACCGGCTGGTTCCTGATTCATACGCAAAATCGCTCCAGACAAACCAGCGAGATCAACATCGGCCTGTGCTTTCCGGAAATGTCAGCCGCCGAACAACGCAGGCTCGTTCGCCGCAGCCTGCTGGAAACAGGCAAGACCATCATGGAGACCAGTGCACTGTGGCTGCGCAGCGGGAAAAGTTCATTGCGGCTCATCCGGGAAATTGAGGGAAATGAACTGGTCGACAGGGCGTTGCAGGAGGGGAAAGGCGTCATTCTTGCAACGCCACACCTGGGCGCATGGGAGGGTGCAGGACTGTATTGCGCCCACAGGTACAACATCACCTGCCTGTATCGCCCGCTCAAGATTACCGGCCTGGAACAGCTGGTGACGAAGGCGCGCAGCCGCCTTGGCGGCACCTATGTTCCTGCCAATGCCCGTGGAATACGCACGCTCTACGTAACCCTGGAGCGTGGCGGTGTCGTCGCCATGCTGCCGGACCAGGAACCACAGCATGGCACAGGTGTATTTGCACCTTTTTTCGGCATTCCTGCCTACACGATGGTGTTTCTCGGGCGCCTTGCTGCAAAAACCGGCGCATCGGTTATTTTTACCTGGTGCGAGCGCCTGCCGCTGGGGCGCGGTTATCGATTGCATTTCCGCCAGGCTCCCGCCGCCATCCATTCAGGGAACATTACCGAGGCGGTTGCTGCAACCAACCTGGCAGTAGAACGATGTGTAAAGGAATGCCCTGCGCAGTACCAGTGGAGTTACCGGAGGTTTCGTACCCGCCCGGACAATGAGCCGTCATTCTACAAATAGACGTGCAATCAAGGTTTCAGCAAAGTTACTTTCCTGCAGTCCGGCCGGCGGGGTTCCGGCCATCAACCGCCTGGCCGTTCCAGCAACGAAATCAGGACGGTTTGCCGGGACTGCCAGTCGCAGCCTTTTGGGCGCGCTTGAGAAACACGCGCATTTCCCTGGCTGCCTGCATATCACCCTTGCGTTCTGCAGTCTCGATACCACGCTCAAACGCACGGCAGGCGCCGCCGGAGTCGTCCAGTGCCTGTAGCGCCCTGCCGAGAATCTTCCATGCTGCCGAATATTCCGGATCCTGACGAACTGCCTCTCGCAGATGTTCTGCAGCCCGACGCGCATCCCCCTGTTTGAACAGTGCGCTTCCCAGTGTAAACCGCAGCAGTGCATTGTCCTCGCCGCTGGCCAGCATGGCCTCGAGATTTTCCAGCATCCCCATAGTGACTGGCTAGCGGCGCCAGAAAGCGCGGGTAAACAGGAGCACCAGGGTAAAAACTTCGAGTCGACCCAGCATCATCGCAAAGGTAAGCGCCCACTTTGCGGGATCATTTATGTCCACATAGTTTGCCCCTACATCGCCAAGCCCGGGGCCCAGGTTATTCATGCAGGCCGCGACAGCGGAAAAGGCGGTTATCTGGTCCAGCCCGGTTGCCATCAGGAACAGCATGATCACGACAAAACTACCAACATAGGCGGCAAAGAAGCCCCATATGGCACTGACGACACGATCCGGCATGGCCTTGTTGCCGACCTTGACAGGAATCTGTGCATTCGGGTGTATCAGGCGCACCGTTTCCCGGTGCCCCTGTTTGACCAGCAACAGGAAACGGATCACCTTCATACCTCCGCCGGTTGATCCCGCACAGCCACCGATAAAACTCACGAACAGCAACATCACCGGCAAGAACCCCGGCCAGACAAAATATTCTGTCGTGGTAAAGCCGGTCGTGGTACCTATCGAGACCGCCTGGAACAGGCCCGCATGCAATGCATCGCTGAAGAAAACAAAGGTGTGCGTGTAATACAGGTAGACGACCGTAATGGTCGTGACGATGGCCAATACAACGATATATCCCTTGGCTTCGGAATCGTGCCGGTAGGGGTTGAGGCTCATCGAGCGCCATGCCATGAAATGCAGGGCAAAATTCATGCCTGCCAGCAGCATGAAGACCACCGCGATCATTTCAATGGTGGAACTCTGAAAGTAGCCCATACTCTGGTCATGGGTGGAAAACCCGCCTATGGCGACGGTGGAAAAGCTGTGGCCGATCGCATCGAAACCGCTCATCCCGGCAAGCCAGTAGCACGCTGCACAGGCAATCGTCAGTGTAAGGTAGATATACCAGAGCGCCTTGGCTGTTTCGGTGATGCGCGGCGTCAGTTTGTTGTCCTTGAGCGGCCCGGGTGTTTCCGCGCGGTACAGCTGCATACCACCAATACCCAGCATCGGCATGATTGCAACCGCAAGTACGATAATTCCCATGCCACCGAGCCACTGCAACTGCTGGCGGTAGTAGAGTATCGAGGCCGGCAAATCATCCAGCCCGGTGATCACCGTGGCCCCGGTGGTCGTAAGCCCGGAAAAAGACTCGAAGATAGCGTCAGTTACCGACAGCGTCGGGTTGGTCGAAAGCACCAGCGGCAGGGCGCCCACAAGCCCCAGCACCACCCAGAACAGGGTAACGATCAGGAAACCGTCGCGCACCCGCAGCTCCTGCTTGAAACGATGTGCTGGCAACCACATCACGAAGCCGAGCAAGATGACGGCAATCATGCCCGCCAGAAACGCCTGCACCTGGCCGTCCTGATACAGCAGCGACACCCCCACCGGCGGCAACAGCGTGACACTGAATATCATCACTAGCAGGCCGAGCAATCGTTGTATGGAAAGCAGGTGCACGTTGATGGACTATGCCGGGCCGGAAATCACTGGAACTGGAGTACAGCGCATGTCAGAAAAAAGTCACCCCGACCTGGAACAATCGCTCAACCTCCTGGATACAGCTCTTGTCAGAGAGAAACAGGATGACATGGTCGTCGGTCTCGATCACTGAATCATGGTGCGCGATGATCACTTCGTCGCCCCTGACAATTGCGCCGATCGCGGTGCCGCGCGACAGCTTGATATCCTCTATAGCCCGACCCACGACACTGGAGCTGTTGCGATCACCATGTGCAACAGCCTCGATTGCCTCCGCAGCACCGCGCCGCAGCGAGTGCACCATGACGACATCACCGCGGCGTATATGCGTGAGCAAGCTGCCTATTGTCGCCTGTTGCGGCGAGATCGCGACATCAATTACGTCGCTCTGCACCAGGTTCACATACGATGCACGGTTGATCAGCGACATGACCTTGCGAGCACCCAGGCGCTTCGCCAGCATCGCCGAGAGGATATTGGCTTCCTCGTCATTCGTCAGCGCACAAAAAACATCTGTCGATTCTATGTTTTCCTCGATCAGCAGTTCCTCATCGGCCGCATCACCCAGCAGCACGATTGATCTTTCGAGCGCTTCCGACAGCAGTTTTGCGCGTTTTTCATTACGCTCTATTATCTTGACCTGGTACTGCCCTTCAATGGCGGACGCCAGCCGCATGCCGATGTTGCCACCGCCGGCAATGATTACCCGCTTTACAGCCTTGTCCTTCTTGCGCAGCTCACCCATGACAGCCCGGATATGCTTGCGCGCGGCAACGAAAAACACCTCGTCGTCCAGCTCGATTATGGTATCGCCCCGCGGCACAATCGGCTTGCCACCACGGAATATGGATGCAACTCGCGCGTCGATACCGGGCATGTGCTTGCGCAGGTCACTCAGTTCATGGCCAACCAGCGGACCACCATGATAGGCATGGACAGCAACCAGTTGTACCTTGCCGCCGGCAAAGTCCAGGACCTGCAATGCGCCCGGATACTCGATGAGTCTTTCTATATAGTCGGTAACCAGCTGTTCCGGGCTGATCAGCACGTCAACCGGCAATGCATCCTGGGAAAACAGCCGGGTATACCTCAGGTAATCGACCGAGCGTACGCGGGCTATCTTGGTAGGTGTATGAAACAGGGTATAGGCAACCTGGCATGCAATCATGTTGATCTCGTCATTACGGGTTACCGCAATAATCATGTCGGCGTCATCGGCTCCTGCCTGTTTCAAAACATCCGGATGCGATGCATATCCCTTGACAGTCCGGATATCCAGCCGGTCCTGAAGATCCTGCAGTATGACCGCATTATCATCCACGACGGTGATATCGTTCGCCTCGCTGGCCAGATTGGCTGCGACTGATGCGCCGACCTGACCGGCACCCAGGATGATGATTTTCATAGTCCGGAACTGTCTCGTCTGCTGGAAGTAATTAGTCAGAACCCTTCTTGAGGTCAATGCCAAGCGAGCGCAACTTGCGGTACAGATGGGTACGCTCCATGCCAACACGCTTTGCAAGCTTGCCTACACTGCCATCGACTTCCTGCAACTGATGCAGCAGGTAATTGTGCTCGAACTGCTCGCGTGCCTCGCGCAGCGGGAGGTCATATGGCACGGCTGGTCCACCCTGGTTGCCGGCAACCTCTACATTCGAACCAATTGCCCGTTCAATTTCGTCTACCTCGATCTCTTCCCCGGTGCCGAGTATCAGCAGCCGCTGCACCAGGTTCCTGAGCTCGCGGATATTGCCTGGCCACTTGTAGCTACGCAGACGATTCTGTGCAGCCACACTGAAATGGCGGTAAGGCAGGCGTTCGTGGGTCACAAGATAGTCGATATAAAAATTCAGCAACTCGTGCACATCGTCTGCGTGCTCGCGCAAGGCGGGTATGTGCAGGGGAACCACGTTGAGGTGGTAGAAAAGGTCATCACGGAATCGCCCCTCGGCGACTTCCTGTTCCAGGTTGCGTTGGGTCGTTGCGATGATGCGCAGGTCAACCTCTACATCCTCGTTGCCGCCAAGGCGCACAAAGGAACTGGTTTGCAGCACACTGAGCAGGCGCGCCTGTGTCTGAATATCCATGTCAGCAATATCACCGATGCAGAGTGTCCCCCCATTGGCCTGTTCCAGCCGGCCATAATGAACACTCTGGCCTTCCTCGCTGCCGAACAGTTCCGTCGCTGAATTTTCCCTGGTTATCGAACCGACGGCGATCTCAACAAAAGGTCCCTTGTTGAGCTGGCTTTGCTCGTGGATGTAACGTGCAAAGGTTCCCTTGCCTGCACCGGCTTCGCCACTGATGAGAACAACGCTGGAGTGCTGTGCAATCCTGCGCGCCTGTTGCCGGAGCTGCTCCATGACCTCGGACTTTCCAATCGGCATGATCACGGGACGGCCATGTTCCCGCAGGTCGACATTTTCCCGCTTCAGTCGATCGCTCTCGAAGGCACGCTCGACCGTCAGCAACAGCTTTGCCAGCGATATCGGCTTCTCGATGAAATCATAGGCACCTAGCCGGGTGGCCTCTACCGCGGTCTCGACAGTACCGTGACCCGACATCATGACCACCGGACATGGCAATTCCCCGCTTTCCGACCACTCACGCAACAGGGTGATGCCGTCGACGTCCTGCATCCAGATATCCAGCAGGATAAGGTCCGGACGCCGGATGCGGCAGGCCTTGCGCGCAGCCTCGCCGCCATCAGCTGTTGTCACATTGTAACCTTCATCTTCCAGGATTTCGTGAACGAGATTCCTGATATCCGGCTCGTCGTCAACTACGAGTATATGTCGGCTAGTCATTTTCTTGGTTCCGTTCCGACCCCGCGGTCAGGATCATGAATCAGGCTGGAAGCATGCATCACGCCCAGGGGTGACAGGGATTATAACTCACCCTTGCCGGTGTGCACCGTGTCGAAATGAGGCTGCTGGTCAGCATGCTCTCCACCGGCACCTGCAGTCGACAGCAGAAAGCGGATTCTGATCTGTGCCCCGCCGTGGTCTGCATTGTCCGCGCTGATAGTGCCACCATGCTCCTCGACTATTTTTTTAACAATAGCCAGTCCGAGCCCGCTGCCTTTCAGTTTGGTTGATACGTAGGGTTCAAAAACATTTTCCAGCACGCCCTGGTCAAATCCCGGTCCGTTGTCCTCGACACACAGTTCCAGCCTGTCCATGCCGTCTTCCGGCAACAGCCTTGTTACTACAGTGATACGTGCAGCGGGCGTTTCACGCACCGCTTCCAGCGCATTCTTGAAAAGGTTATGCAATAACTGCCGCAACCTGCCGGCATCCCCGTCAATATCATCAGGCTCGGCATCCAGCTGCTCGACAATCTGCACCTGCAGATCGCCGCTGCGGTATAGATCAAGGACCTCGCGCACCAGAGCATTCAGGCTCATCACCTCCAGGCTGATACGGGGAACCCTGGCATACTCACTGAAAGCATTGACCATGGTCTTCATGGCCTCGACCTGGTTGACGATCGTGCGGGTGGCCCGGTCCAGTATCTCCGCCTCGCCCGGCGCCATGCGCTCCATGTAACGGTGCCGCAGGCGTTCAGCTGAGAGTTGTATGGGGGTGAGGGGATTCTTGATCTCGTGGGCCAGCCGTCTTGCCACCTCGCCCCAGGCCGCATCGCGCTGCGCCTGTATCAGTGCCGTAACATCATCGAATACGACGACCAGCCCGTTGCTCTTCTGGCCGCTGCTCTGCAGTGCCGTCCCGCGACACATCAATACCTGGCGTCCGTTCATGCCAAACAATGACACTTCTTCCTGCCAGCTTTCACTGCCCGTTTCCCGGTAACGCTCGATGACATCGACAAAAGGCTTGAGGAAGGCATGATCCGCAACGATGGACTGCATGTCCTTGCCGAGATAACTATTGATATCCACACCAAGGCTCTGGCGTGCGGTGCGATTCACGGCCCGGATCATCGCATCCTGGCCGAGGCTGATGACACCCGAAGAAAGATTGGCAAGCACCGCCTCGAGATAGGCACGCTGGCGCTCGATCAACTGCTGGCTGCGGCGCGTCTGGTCACGGGACTTGGCCAGACGCCGTGTCATATCATTAAAAGAGCGCACCAGGAAACCCAGTTCGTCGCTACTGGCAACCGTGAGACGCTTGCTGTAATCGCCCTCGGCAATAGCGTGCGTGGCTTCAGCGAGGTCACGCACCGGTGCGACCAGGCGTCGGGCCGAATGAAATGCTGCCCAGATGGCGGCCAGCAGGCTTAGCACCAGAACAATAGAAAGGGTCAGGATATAACTGAACTTCAGCGGCTTGCGCAGATAAGACAGTTCCTTGTAGCGCGTAAATGCAGACTGGACACCTTCAGCAAGCTGGCTGAACCGCTCGGAAACCTCATACAGGGCCTGCAAGGTATAAACCTCGCTGTCAGCCCGGGATGAAAGTACCGGCACCAGCGCCCGGGCAAACAGTCCGCCCTCACCCACCGGGTCCAGGCCGATGTAGTGCTGGCGGTTGCGCAGCAGCATCAAAACCTCGCCGGGAGGCTGGTTGGGAACGATACTGGAAGGATCCGCACTGCTGGAAGCCACTATGCGGCCATCACCTCCGATCAGCGTCAGTTCCTGTGCGCCGCTCCTGACCCGCAGATCATAGAGCGTCAGCGCCAGCGTGGCCTGGGCTGAATCTGACAACTGTTCCGCCATGCCGGCGGTCAGTTTCAGGACTTCGTGCAGCCGCACATCGAGGGCGGCCTGGCTGAGATCCAGCGCATCATGCAGGCCCTGCTCGATGCTGACATCGAACCAGCTGTCGATGCCCCGCTGCAGGAATTGCAGGGAAAAGTAGTAGACGACAGATACCGGCGCCACTGCGAGCACGATGAACATCACTACCAGCCGCCGGGTCATCCTGGCGCCGGGCACCTTCATGTGCTGCTGCCGCATCAGCTTGATGATGTTGGCCACTACCAGGGCGCCGAGAATTACCAGCCCTGCAGCGTTGATAAACAGCAGCAGGGAATACATCTGCCCGAAGCGTTCCGAATTGTGGGTGGCATCGCTCATGAACGAGAGCGAAACCAGCAGCAGAACGAACATGCCGAGCATCGGCAATATGCCGAGCCCGAAGCGTCTTAGCGGACCAGCTGCCATGCATACCACTCGCTTTGCATGTCCCATGCGGAGGACACATAGGCAAGCAGACGTACCGGTGTGGGAAGTGACTCGACATCCAGACTGCCACGTATCCTGACGATGTAGCGCTGCTCGGGTTGCAGCGGCACGTCGGTCACAACGAGATTCTGAATGGTGCCTGCTGCAAGCAGCGCATCATCGAGGCGACGATAATTACCCTGTGTACCGGTATTGAGATTCTTTACCAGATAGCTGCGGCTGAGAGCGTGATACTCCAGCTGCCTGCGCTGGGTCAGATCGACTTCCACCGAATCCCAGAACCACTTGTGGGTCTTGACCAGTTGCACGTGTAACTCAAAGACGAGGGGAACACCGTTTTCCAGCGCCTCCCGTGCTCCGGAGCTCAGGCGGATCGCAAACCGGGCGTCGAGCATTTGCAAACCGGCATCGGACCAGGCATGCGCATCCTCAACCAGGAATTGACCTGAGTCATCCGCCGACGAGAAATCAGACCAGCTTGTGGCAAGCATGGCCAGCACGACCATGAGCCAGCGCATTAGCCGGTATGGCGCAGACGCATTGCTGACGAAGCTCAGCCGGTCTTGCGCAAACATGCGAAATAAAACCCGTCCATTTCGTTCTCACCCGGCAGTATCTGCCTTCCATACTCGCAGCGATGTCCCCAGGCTGCATCAATCGGCACCTCGGCGGCATCGGCATGCTGCTGGAGAAACCCCTTTATCTGGTGCCAGTTTTCATCTGCCAGTACCGAGCATGTGCAGTACAACAGGATACCGCCTGGCACGAGCAAGGGCCACTGCGCCCGCAGGATTTCAGCCTGCCTGTTTGCCAGCTTCGCAATGTCCTCGCGCTTGCGCAGCAGCTTGATGTCAGGGTGGCGCCGTATTACACCTGTAGCGGAACAGGGAGCATCCAGCAGAATGCGGTCATACTGTCTGCCATCCCACCAGACCGCAGGCTCCGCGGCATCTCCTACCACCAGATCCGCATGCAATGACAACCGCTCCAGTGTCGCCGCCGTTCTGTCCAACCGCTGCGGGTCGATATCCAGCGCCGTCACAGTTGACAAGCCTGGCGCGGTTTCCAGTATCTGTGCCGTCTTGCCGCCCGGTGCCGCGCAGGCATCCAGAACACGCTGGCCGGACCCGATTTGCAGCAACCCAGCTGCCAGTTGCGCTGCGCCATCCTGGACTGATACCAGTCCAGCGGAAAACCCGGGCAAACCTTCTACAGGCACCGGCCGTTGCAGCAGAATACCATGGGAAGTGTGTGCCAGCGGCATTGCCTCCAGCGCCTGTCCGGAGAGCAATGCCAGGTAGTCCGGCCGCGACAGGCGCAGCCGGTTTACCCGCAGACTGAAAGGCGGCCTTGCGTTGTTTGCCAGCAATATTGCTTCCCTGGCATCTGGCCAGTCTGCCCCGAGCTTTTCAATCAGCCAGCCGGGGTGTGCAAAACGCGACTGTTCCGATGCCGCAATTGCGGGTTCAAGTTCGCTGCTGCGCCGCTGGAAGTTGCGCAGCACTGCATTTACCAGGCCACTGGCCCAGCGCTTGCCGAGAGCCCCTGTTGCCTGCACGGTTTCATGCACCGCAACACGCTGCGGAAGCGCCAGCTTGTCCAGCTGGTAGAGACCGGCAAGCAGCAGGCAACGCAAGTCCAGGTCACGCGCCTTGAGCGGCCTTGCCAGCAACTGGCACAGCAAGGCATCAAGAC
>JASFOC010000037.1:0-11371 GCA_050116715.1 Gammaproteobacteria bacterium | reverse complement strand
ATCACCTGTCCCTTCTTTACGGTATCGCCGGCTGCGACCAGTGGCTGCTTGTTGTGGCCGTAGCGGGTGACGTAGCCCTTGCCGTGGTTGATTTCCACCAGGTTACCGTAACCGGCACGTTTTCCTGACCAGGTGACGATGCCGTCAGCGACGGCCATGATACTGGTTCCTTCCTTGCCCGCGATATCAATGCCCCGGTGCTGCTCCTGTTTGCCGCTGAACGGGTCAATGCGCTTGCCGTATTTCGATGACAACAGGCCTTTTTCAACAGCGCGCCCGGATGGAACAATGCGCTCGCGCAGGTGACGATTCAGCAGCATCTGTTCCAGCGCTTCCAGTTTCGCCGCGCGGTCAGCCACGGTTGCATCCAGTTCCCCGAGCATGCCGAGAAAATCCGCGACCGTGGTGGCGGATCTGGCCACTGCATCCTGCGGGCCGCCCACCGGTGGCGCGATATCGAAATCGAATTCCGCCGCATCCAGATCGGCCTGTGCCACCAGCCGTGCGCCAAGTGCATCCAGTCGCAGCATCTGTGCCTGCATGCGGCCGAGCCGCAGCGTCAGTGCATCGAGGTTGGACAGGGCCGCCTCGCGGATGCGGACGATCCCGGCCTGCTGCAGCAGGATCAGCGAGCGCAGTTCGGCGACTTCCTGCAGCTGCTTGTCGGCCTCCGTGATGACGCCGTAGCGAAAACCGCTGAACAGCAGTGTGGCGCATATCGCGATGACACCGGCGGTGAACAACAGGCTGGTTCGCAGTGGGTCGATCTCGAGGCTGCGGACCTGTCCGCAATGGTTGGCTAGCAGGATGGTGTTGGATGCCTGTTTCACGCGGGCCACTGTTTCTCCTGAACGCCGGCGGCGAGGTCCCCGGCCGGATTCTGCCTGTTGTTATGTTCTGCCTGTCAGGGTAGGGGGGGCGGCTGTGTGCGGCAATTGTACAGAAGTACAGGGTGATAAAGTTATTTTTATATAAACATAAAGATAGGTTAGATATCTCGACAGGATCGAGGTCAATGTGGCGGCGTCCCCCGCTGCCAGACCCTATCGGGTCGGGGCGTCAGTGCTGCGGGGCGCTGTGTGCCTCGTGACACTCAATTTCGAGCGCCGTGATCAGCGTATCGATGCGGTCCTGGGGTGTAACGGCCTCGAGCAGGGCCTGCTTTTCCATAGGGTCAAGCGGCAGTACCGTGGTCAGTGTGTTCACCAGGCGATCCGCGGGAATGCTAAGGAGTTGCTTCCAGTCCGTCTGCATCTTGGTCGCGGTGAAGAAGCTGTCCAGCAGCTGGATCAGGCGATCGCGATGTTCGAAATCGTTGCTGCGCAGCAATTCAAAATCCGTGCGATAGGGTTCCCAGTCCGGGACGACCAGCCGGTAGTCGCCCGGACCTGGCAGTTCCTCGCGAATATTGAACCGGCACAGTCCGGTGAGGACCAGCTCGATACGGCCGTCAGTGGTTTCCTGGTAGCGGGTGATGCGACCGCCACAGCCGGTGCCGAACAACGCTTCCGGTTCCGCTTTCCGGGTCGGATCGGGTTGTACCATGCCGAACATATGATGGCTGCCCAGTGCAGCCGCAACCAAGTCGAGATAGCGCGGCTCGTAGATGTTCAGTGGCAGATCGGCACCCGGCATAACCACAGCATCAGACAGGGGAAAGACCGGCAGGGTTTCCGGTAGCTGTTCAAAGTCGGGCATGAAGGGTGTGTAGGGCATTGTTTGCAGTTTCGCGCTGATGAAAAGGGCTGCTGATCGCAGTGTAAAATCCGGGTGCAATCGCGCCTGCTGCCTGTGTCATGCACCCTCATTCCTAATATTGGGGTTGCCGCCGGAATTGCAAGTCGTGGCGGGCTGCACGGCTACATACCGTTGCCGAACTTGTCATGGTGTATCCGGAACTTTTCACGCATGGGCTTCAGTGCCCCGGCATACCCGGCGAGCACGTGCAGCGCCCAGCTGATCCGTTCGCGAAAGTAGGCGTCGGCGCCGGCATCGTTGTCCGCTGACGCTGTGTTCAGAACCTTCTCGACGTTGCGGACGATGACCTGCTCGGGAATGTAGCAAATGCGGTTGTTCTTGTAGCTGCTCATACGCAGTTCCGCGACCGGGTAGGCGCCGCCATCGGCGCTGGAAACCGCGACGATCAGTGCCGGTTTGTGGCCGAGTTCAAAGCGGTTAAACAGCAGGAAGAAGTTCTTCAGTCCTGCCGGGACCTGGCCATGCCACTCGGGGGTCACGATAACAAAGCCGTCGCTGGCTGCCAGCTGTTGCCGCAGGGGCGCCAGCCGGGCGTTCCATTCGGGGTTGTCCTCCCACAGCGTCTGGTCCCACAGGGGCAGGGGGTTGTCCGCCAGGCTGTATAACCAGGTATCCATGTCCGGATGTTCAGCCTGCAGGGTGGACTCGATGTAACGGGCGACCTTTTCACTCTGCGAGGGGTTGCGATGGCTGCCGCTGATGATGGCTATTTTCATGCGTGCTCCAGATGCGTTAAACGGCAGCGACACCGCTGCCGGCTCGGACGGGTGTGATTCGAGGGGTGCATGATACGCGACCCGGGAACCTGTTTTCCAAGCAGACGCTCGATCAGGCGGCTTTCACCGGCCGGTTATTGTGTCTGATCGCGTTCATTGCGAATCTGCCGGCCGCCCGTAATCAGCCAGGTGTCTTCGACTTTTTGCAGCCGGATCTCGATGCTGTGGATCTCCAGAAACTGGTCGTCCTCGCCACGCATCGTCCCCAGCCCGGTTCCCCGCAGCAGGACGCTGGCGGTATCACCCTCGACGCTGACCTGCATGTCCTCCAGTGCGAGTTCGAGACCGGCCAGCTTCGCCCGTATCCTGGCAATGCGCTGTACCAGTTCCTGCCTCGAGGAGATCTCGTACAGGCCGTGTCCGGTGCCGGTGAGGTCATACACGGTATTTTCCGTAAAAAACGCGCCCAGCAGACGGGATTTCACCAGCAACTCCACACTGCCCTCGGGGGCCTGGATCTCGGCCAGGGCGCGCAGGTCCTCGAGCTGTCCGAGGATCCTGTCTGTCTCGCTGCGGTGCAGCAGAAACAGGGTCACCAGGGCCACGACAGCGGCGAGGGCTATCAGCTTGTAGTGCTTGTGCATCGGAATCCTGTCTGTGTCGGGTGGTATTGTCCTGCTGGACGAATATACCCTGCGAACTGCAGGGGCGTCGTGGGTTATTTTTCACTAACATAGGGCAGAAATGAAACCTGTTTCCGTCGGAATTGTTGTCCGAGAGGTGATCACAGCATGCAGCGTATTCCCGAACCCGAACTGATGGATGAGCCGGCGCAGGCCGCGGCCTATGCAGCGGCCGATTTTGCCGAGGCGCACAGCAGGATCGTCGCGGCGTTCGAGACCTGCTTTCCGCAGGTCGAGGTTGCGGGGCCGGTACTGGATATTGGCTGTGGCCCGGGAGATATCGGGTTCCGGTTCGCGGTGCGCTTTCCGGGCTGCAGGGTAATCGGTGTGGATGGCGCTGCAGCGATGATCGCGCTGGCGCAGCAGCGCAAGGCAGCTGAAGCGATTGTGGGGCAGCGGCTGGACTTCATCGAGGGGCTGCTGCCGGGCGCGCCCATCCCCGGGCTGGCGTATGCCGCGATCATCAGCAACAGTCTGCTGCATCACCTGCATAACCCGGCGGTTCTCTGGGAAGTTGTGAACAAGCATGCGGCCAGCGGCACGTATATTTTCATCGCCGACCTGTACCGGCCGCAGAGCACGGCCATGGCACGGCAACTGGTAGAGCAGTACGCGGCCGCTGAGCCGGAGGTGCTGCGCCATGACTTCTATCACTCCCTGTGTGCAGCGTTTGAACCCGCTGAAGTCGAGGCACAGCTCGTGGCTGCGGGCTTGCACGAGCTGTCGGTGGACGTGCTCAGCGACCGGCACCTGGTGGTGCACGGGATCAAACTGTGAACCCGCCGCGGGCTGATGCTCAGGCCTGGCATGCCATGCGAGAGACTGTCTTGCACGGGGGGCGACAGTGCTTGCTGCTACTGCTTGCCGTCTTTGCGACGGAGCTCTGCGCGCGCGAGCCGGTGGCGGACATGCATCTGCACTACAAATGGAGCCAGCAGGATGTGACGTCCCCTGCAGCGGCAGTCGGGATCCTTGCACAGCAAAACATCGTCATGGGGGTGGTCATCGGCACGCCCGCGGAACTGGCGCTGGAACTTGCGCGGCTTGAACCGCGCAAGATCGTCGCGATTTTCAGTCCCTACCGCATCGGCGGCGACTGGCAGCGCTGGGCACGTGACCCCGGGGTCGTACAGCGGGCGCGCGCTGCGCTGGCCTCGGGTGACTACCACGGCATCGGGGAACTGCACCTGATCGGCGGCTTCTCGCCCCGACTGGAAAAGGCGGCGGTGCTGCAGGCACTGATGGATCTGGCCGGTGAATATGACGTGCCGATCATGCTGCACACGGAGTTTTCCCGGCCGGCCATGATGCTGGATCTGTGCCGGCGTTATCCGGACACCCGTATTCTCTGGGCGCATGCCGGTTCGATCCTGCCACCACCGCAGGTCGCAGCGGTTCTCGATGCCTGCAGTAATGTGTGGGCGGGACTTGCAGCGCGAGATCCCTGGCGCTTTGTGAATAACCCGCTCACCGACACGGACGGTCTCCTGCTGCCTGAGTGGCGTACCCTGCTGTTGCGCTACCCGGACCGCTTCATGCTGGGTTCAGACCCGGTATGGCCGGTTGAACAGATGGACCAGTGGGACGAGCCCGATACGGGTTGGCTGGAACTGGGACGTTTCTGGGCATTCCATCGTGACTGGCTGCAGCAACTGCCACAAGCGGTTTCACATAAAATCGGCTGTGAAAACGCGGTTGCCTTTTTTCGCCGGGAGGAACAGGTAACGTGCGATTACGCGACCCGGCCATAGCCCGCATGGTTGACATCCCTGTCGGCCATGCGCGTCATGGCCGGTCGGGCGTGCTCAGACACAGCCGGTTGGCTTGGGCAGTCCGCCATACTTGGTGATGGGCTTCATCGGTCCGGTCATCCAGAGTTTAAACATTTCCTTTTGATCCGCGCCGATGTGCTTGGAGAACTTGCGAATCGGCGGCACGACCGCCTGATCTTCGTAATATTCACGGGCTTTCAGGATCTGGTCCCACTTGACGTCGTCCAGTTCCACACCGTCTGCCTCGGCCATGGCCCGGGCGATCTCCGGGGTCCATTCATTCGGGTCGACCAGGTAACCATCACCATCACGTTCAGGTAGTTGCATAACAAACCTCTCCTTTCTGGAATCGTTCTAAAATAATACCTGAGTATATTACTCTGAAATTCGGGAAAATCCACCGCTGCAGACAACAATTTTTGCGCGGTTGTGTGGCGGAGACGGGCGTACATTACTGTCCGGCCATGCGAATGCCGGTTAAATGGACTTGCCCTGGATCAGGGTCCACTGCACTAGCTGCGCGGACAGGGCGGCTGCCGCGTCCAGCTGCCCGTTCTGCTTCAGCCAGGCAATGGTCCACTTGTGTCCCCAGGCGCTGGCATTGCTCTTGCTCGGGTTCTGTTCTAGCTGCCTGGTGTCGGCAAGAAAGACGAAGATCGCACGCGCCAGCGCATGCACGGTCGCGGACAGCCTGTCCGGGTAGCACCATTCGCACAGTCCCCGGGTCGTTAAGCCTTTTGCAGGATTACGCTGTTGCAGCAGCCTTGCGGGTACCCGGCCCCAGCCGCGCTCGGTTGCAGGGTAGTCGCCATCCAGCCAGATATTCACCTTGATGCGGTACATGTGGCGGGGCAGTCGTGTGCCCTGTCCCGGGTGACGTTCCCGCGGCAGCCAGCAGTTACTCAGGGTGGCCGGCGGGCAGTCGCCGCTGAGCAGCGGTTCGTGCTGGTTGGCTGTCATGGGGTAGATGCGAATCCATTCAAGCAGCCGGGTGTCAAAGACTGCCAGCCGCGCCAGGATATAGTCAACGGCTGGTTCCGCGCTGGTTCTGTCCGTTACCGACAGGGTCGGGGTGTGCATGCTGGTGCAGCCGTCAGTCCTCGCGGTCGCGGACAATTACGATCTTCACCTTGCTCAGCAAGGCGGCCAGCGCGCCGAGCGCGGCCAGCACCGGCGCCAGCAGCACCAGTGTGCTGCCGATGACCACGCCCGCGGTCAGGGGAATTTCCAGCAGGCTGCGGTCCTCGGTGTTCTTGATGATCAGGCGCCGGATATTGCCTTCTGCGACCAGGTTCCTGACTGTGGCGACAAGGTCCCCCGCGGCAATCTCGATCTCCTCGGTCCAGCGCTTGCCGCGTTTCTCGACAGGTTCGTTCATGCGTACAGTGTATCCAATATGCTACGAGAGGGAAGGTGGCCGCGTACGGAGTCAGGCGGCCTCGACCATGTCCCGGGTGATTTCGAGGATCTGTTGCCCGTTGCGTTCCTGAACCAGCCCCGTGGCCAGCGGATCGAACTCGAGGCGTCGCATGATCGAGCTGAAGACCTCCCGCAGCGCCCTGGCGCCAAGGCGGTTCTTCACCACGGCCTTGTCGGCGATCAGTGCAATCGCCTCGTCGCTAATCGTCAGGTTTATGCCGGCATGACGGAAATAATCGACCGCGACCGGCCAGATGGCGCCCGGGATGTCGCGGAATATCCGTACCAGGTCGGCGGCGCTGAAGTCGCGCAGCATGATGGTGCTGTCGAAACGCGACAGGAACTGCGGCGACATGCCGTAGCGGAACATGTCTTCCTGGGTGAGGTAGCTGCGCAGGTTGAACACGAAGCGCCGCTCCATGCTGCCATCGCTGCGTGGTACCAGCTTCCAGAACTTGTCCGCGCCCGCTTTCTCGGTGACGCGGTGATAGACCTGGTCATACAGCTCCTCGAAGGCGCCGCCCGCAACAAACAATACGTGTTCGGTGTTGATCGGGGTCGTCCGGGTCTGCCACTTGCCGGCGACAAAGCAGGGCAGGTCAACCTGCACATGCTCGTTTTCCATCAGGGTCAGCAGGCTGTCCTGGGCAACGATTCCCTTTACATTGGGTTCGCCACCGACCACGGCGCGTATCTTGTCCACCTCGTCGACACAGACGATGCCATGGGCCACGTAGTCGCGCATTGTCTCCGGGGCCGCCCGCTCGCCGAGTATTCTGGCGGCCTGCTGTGCCAGCCGGTCCATGACCACGTTCGTCTGTGCGCCGCGGCTTGCCAGGTCGGCGACCAGGTTCGCGTTGATGCGGATGATGGTCGCGTATTTCTCGTAGCCCCTGGCCCGGGCAAAGAATTGCTCGGTGGCCCGCATGATGGTGGTCTTGCCGGTGCCGGAATTGCCGATCATCAACACGTTGCCGACGCTATGCTCGATGAGGTGCTTGTAGATGGCGACAGACATGTCGCGCAATGCCTCCTCCTGGCCGATTACGTCGCTGCTGAGAACGCTGTATATCTCTGTGGGTGTCATCGGAATCTCTTAACTGCTGACAGGGCCCTGCCTGTCGCCTGGCCTGCATTCTAAAGCTATTTACCACCCGAACGATATCCTTGTTGCGCAATTGACCGTACCCGCCAGTCTGATTGCCGGGTCAAGCAGCATGTTATTCCGGGAGACAACGACAGTGTTACAGTATTTCGAGTCAGTCCTGAGGTCGCTGGGCCTCAACGAGCGCCGCAAGGCCAGAAGCTTCCTCCTCAAGCCCGGAATCCAGCTGCGCCTGCCACTGTATGTTCTGTTGCTGTCCTTCACCTTCCTGTTGCTGGGCGTGCTGTTCGGCAACCTGTATTTTGAACAGACCTATATTACCCTGCTGCAGACCACCACCCAGACCGAATACGTGCAGCAAGTACTCGCCCGGCAAAGCCAGGACTTCAAGGAGCTGGTGCTGTTATTGCTGACGGGATACGTGTTGCTGGTCATCGTGGTAACAGCGATCTATACCCACCGCCTTATCGGTCCCGCCATCCCCCTGCTGCGTCATGTCAAGGCGCTGCAGGCCGGTCGTTACACGCACCGGGTCAGCCTGCGCAAGTATGATGCCTACACCGAGCTTGCCGAGGCGCTGAACCAGCTGGCCGAGTCGCTGCACAAAAGCAGACACCAGCAGTAACCGGCCAGCGTATTTCCCGGACCGCGTCAGGCTGCGTGCAGCCGGCGGGCATTCTCCGACTGTCGTCCCCGGAACTCCTTGCCTGTCATGGAGTCAGAGGTTTTCATGCCTTGCGGGTGTCGGCGATAATCACGCGCAGCAACGCATATAATCAATACAGCACGAATCGCGGAGGTGGCGTGTAGGATGGGTACCGATCTTTTCTCTCCAGTCAAACTCGGCAGCTTGCAGCTGCCGAATCGCATCGTGATGGCACCCCTGACGCGCAACCGCGCTGCTGCCGGTGATGTGCCGCAAGCCATGCACGTAATCTATTACCGCCAGCGGGCCACGGCCGGGTTGATTATCACCGAGGCCTCGCCCATCTCGCCGCAGGGCGTGGGTTATCCGGGTACACCGGGTATCTACAGCGAGGCCCAGATTGCCGGTTGGCAGGCCGTCACGCAGGCTGTGCACGAGGCGGGTGGACACATCTTTCAGCAACTCTGGCATGTTGGTCGCATCTCCCATCCTGATCTGCAGCCCGGCGGAGCAGTCCCGGTCGCGCCCTCGGCCATCCGGCCCGAGGGCGAAGCCTTTACTGCCACGGGCATGCAGCCCTTCGTGACACCGCGGGCGCTGGAACCGGATGAAATTCAGGCTATCGTCGCGCAGTACGCCACGGCCGCCCGCAACGCACTGCAGGCCGGCTGTGACGGGGTGGAGGTGCATGCCGCCAATGGTTATCTCATCGACCAGTTCCTGCGTGACGGCAGCAACCAGCGCACGGACAACTACGGCGGCAGCCTGGAAAACCGCAGTCGCTTGCTGCGCGAGGTGCTGCAGGCGGTGTGCGAGGCGGTCGGTCCGGACCGGGTCGGTGTGCGAATTTCACCGGAAAACAGTTTCAACGACATGCGTGACAGCCAGCCGCAGGAGACTTTTGAGTCTGTCGCCGGCTTGCTGAACGGGTTCGGGCTTGCCTACCTCCACGTTGTCGAGGGCGATATGGTAGCAGGCGCGAAAAGCCTCGACTATGGTCGCATCCGTGCCGCATTCAAGGGTATCTACATGGCGAATTGTCGCTATGACCTGGCGCGGGCGCAGCAGGCCATTGTCACGGGTGCTGCCGACATGGTGTCATTTGGCACGCTCTATATCGCCAACCCGGATCTGGTGGAACGCTTCCGGCAGGGCGCAGCGCTCAATACCCCGGACCCGGAGACGTTTTATGGCGGCGATGAGCACGGCTACACAGACTACCCGTTTATGGGTGAATAATCCGCCGGCTGACGGCTGACACTGCCGGCAGCGGGATGCTCCTGATGGCGCTTGGAAAGATATTGCTGCTTTTGGGTATGGTGACGGCGCTGGTCGGCGCCATCCTGCTCTGGGCGCCCGGCCTGCTCGGCTGGTTCGGTCACCTGCCCGGGGATATCCGCATTGAGCGGGACAACGGCAGCTTCTATTTCCCGATTACCTCGATGCTGATTGTAAGCATCGTGCTGAGCCTTCTGGTCAACCTGTTTTTCCGCCGCTAGTCACCCGGTCCTGTGTTCAGTATCGTTTCGGGCGGGCAAACCGGAGTGGACCGCGGTGCGCTGGACGCGGCGCGGCAGGCCGGTGTGCCTTGCGGCGGCTGGTGCCCGGCCGATGGCATGGCCGAGGATGGCGTGATTGATGCCCGCTACGGGTTGATGCCGTTGCCGCAGGGCGGTTATGCCGAGCGCACGCAGCGCAATGTGCTCGACAGTGACGCGACGCTGATCCTGTATTTCGGTGAACTCGAGGGCGGCACGGCGCTGACTGCCGCCTGCTGCGAGCAGCAGGGCAGGCCGCTGCTGCTCATCAACGCACTGGCCATGGATCCTGAACAGGCAGCGGAGGCTGCGCGTGATTTCGTGTTGCGTCATGCCGTGCAGCGCCTCAACGTGGCCGGGCCGCGCGCCAGCAAAATACCGGCCGCACATGCCTATGCCAGATGCACTGTGTCGCGGCTGCTGGCACGCCTGGGAGCATCCGGGAATCCCTCATAGCCATCCCCGAACCGCGGATGCCATTGCCGGTCAATCGCGCCGCATCACCGGATTCGCGCCCGCTGCGGTAAGAATGCCCTTCGGGTGTTCCTCCTGCAGGTGCAGCTAGTCGGTTTCCGGTACCACCCGGGGTGATTCCCCGGACGCGGCGAGCCGATAGGTTTCGGCATGCATGGTTTCAAGATAGTGTGCCTTCCAGGTGTCCTGCTCAACGTCCTTCCAGTCCAGTCCGCAATAGTCAAGCGCCCGCCTGAAGTCGTTGGCAAATTCCAGCGTGTCCCAGTCTACGTCGTCCCGATCGACAGGCTTGTGGTAGCGGTCGAAGAACAGTGCCGCCGCTGACAGGGCCAGCCTGTTCAGCACCTCGGTCAGTTGCTCACGCCTGACCCGGGTTCTGGCCTGCATTTCTCCGGCAGCCTCGCCGGGCAGCCATTCCTCCAGGCTGACATGCAGACCGGTGAGCGCGCTGACTTCAACGGACAGGTCTGTCGTCGGTATATCCGGAATTCCGTTTGCGCAGCTGAGCCTGACAGGTATGCCATGCCGCAACTCCACATCGCAGCCGCAGGGCAGTCGCTCCCAGCCATCACTTGCAGTCAGTTTCGTCATGGTTTACTCCTTAGTTTGACAGGGCCGTCGCCAGGGGCTCCTGTAACAAGTGTAGAACAGGCACGGGGCCTGCAGTGATTATGCCGCGCAGCCCTGCCAGAACGAGGTGTCCTTGTCGAGGAAATCATTCCAGGACATGTAATGCGTGCCGTCGCAGGAGAAGGTCAGGCTGATCATCCCATTGAAGATATTGATCGAGGCAGCACGCAGGTAAAGCGTCTCGTCCGCGGTACGCAGGGTACGCATGTAGTCCAGTATCTGGTGAATCGCCTCGCGCGGGATAACCGCATTTTCGGGATAGGGGAAGAGTGGATACAGCAGGCAGACATCGGGGTCGCTGAGTGCTTCGTGGTCGAGTATGCGGTAGCGGTAGGGATCTTCCATCAGCCAGATAGTGGCGCGGCTGCTGGAGAAATGGATCACGGTCTGGAACATGCCGCGGTCGGTCAACAGTTCCTCCATGATGGCGCAGGCTGTGTCCATATTGCGGTCCATCGGGCTTTCGACGCGGCACTGCTGGAACACTGTACCGCGGATTGCGGGATCGCCCTTGATCTGGCGCCAGTCCCCGGATTCCTCGTAGAGTTCTGCAGTCACCGGGAGATCGCGCAGGTCGAAGTCGGCCGCCAGGTAGCCCAGCATCCCGCCGTCCCGGCGCACCAGTTGCAG
>JASFOC010000036.1:0-11386 GCA_050116715.1 Gammaproteobacteria bacterium | reverse complement strand
AACTTCACCGGCGCTTCCATGGCGACGTAGGTAAACAGTTCCGAGGAGATGCCGGCTTCGTAATGCTCGAACACGCTGTAGCCGAACCCGTGCCGGCACACATAGCCGGATTTACCGCATGCCGGTAACGGCGTCGGCGACCAGAACGCCCCCGTTTCCTCGTCGCGGATGTACAGCGCCTCGCCGCTGGTGTCGCCAAGCGTGTCATTGTGCCAGGGGGTCAACCGGAACTCGTGCGCATTTTCCACCCAGGTATAGGCGCCGCCACTCTCGCTGACGACCGTGCCGATGTGCGGGCTGGCGATGACATTGACCCACGGCGCCGGCGTATGCTCACCCGGCTCGAGGGTAACAACGTACTCGCGTCCGTCGGGTGTAAAACCTCCCGGCCCATTGCAGAAGATACGCTCCCGCACCGCCAGCGGCTGGATCGGTTCAGCCGCCCGTTGCAACACCGGCTGCAGACGCGCCGGCAGCCGCTCTGCCGGTACGCGCCGCTCCACCTGTTCGACCAGCGTCTCTGCGCTATCGGTGAGCACGACACGCGCGACAGACTGGAACAAAACCCGGTCTTCCTCGGAAAGTTCCTCGGCACGCCGCACGAAGACCCCGCCTGGCTTGTCGAGGACCTGTGCTTCGGGACCCGCGTTGATCAGTCCTGTGATCAGGTCATGTAGCACCGCCCGGTAGCCCGAGAAATCCTCGTTCACGATCACCAGGTCCACCGCCAGGCCCTTCTTGCGCCAGTACGCATGGGCTTGCAGAACCTGTTTTACCAGGTCGATGCGCTGCAGGTCGCCGATGCGCATCAGCACGATCGGCAGGTCGCCGGAGACGGCAAAGCGCCAAAGCCCGGACTGTCCAAGCTGGTTGCGGGTTATCACGCTGGGCGCAACGCGCCGCAAGGCATTGGCGTAAATCACGGAACTGGCCAGGCGACTGTAGACCAGGGCATCGGCTTCGGTTGCGTTGAGGTGGTGCAGCACCTCCTGACTCTGGAACCATGCCATTTCAAAGGCACGCTCGACGAAGTGCCGGTCACAATATTTCTCCAGCACAGCCAGTGCTGCCTCACGCGTGTCCGCAACGCCGGAAATGATCTGCAGCGTCGACGATTCGTCGGCTGGCAAACTGAGGGTGCGGCGGATCGCCACGACGGGATCGAGCACCGGGCCCTGCGTATTGGACAAGTATGCTGCGTTGTCATCCAGCACCAGCGGGTTGGCCGCCGTTCGGCCCCGACCGATGAATCTGGCGCGGTCAGTCTCGTAAGACGTCTCGGTGGCAACCGCGTCGGGAGCAGCCAGCAGGTGAAACATCCATGGTACCTGCTCTCCCGGTGTGCGGGGACGCCGTGTGCAGAGGATCGCATGCCGGTCTGACAGAATTTCGGTTTGCACAAACAGGTTGCTGAAACAGCGATGGGCCAGGTCGGCATTCAACGGCGCCAGCACCACCTCCGCATAACTCGTCACTTCGATATGGCGGGTACGCGCTGACAGGTTGGTGAGCGTGACACGGCGGATCTCGACATCATCTTCGGGTGAAACACTGATCTCGGTGTGCGCCTCGATCGCCTGATCGCGCCGCCGGTATTCAGCGCGCGCCTGTACGAAGATCGCCTCGTAGTAATCGGCCTTGCGCAGCGTCGGCTGATAGGCACTTGACCAGTAATCCCCCGTGTCGCGGTCGCGCAAATAAATGAATGTGCCCCAGCAATCGGCAGTGGCATCCTCGCGCCAGCGGGTGACGGCCAGCTCACGCCAGCGGCTGTAACCGCCACCTGCATGGGTCGCCATGACGTGATAGCTGCCGTTGGACAACAGGTGAACCTCGGGCATCGGCGTGTCCGGATCGGTAAATACGCGCATGATCGCACCTGCTTCCACGGCGGGATGCGCGGCGGCGCTCACCTCGGCCGCATGCGGATGCAAGGTGGCGCCCTGCTTCGGCACGCGCTCCTGCAGCAACAGTTCCGTCGCCCGTACCAGGGGATCTGACATGAAGCGGCGCTGCATCGGCTGGTTCAGCAATACATGCGCATAGGCCAGCAGACTCATGCCCTGATGATGCGCCATGAAGGTACGCACGATGGCATGACTCTTTCCCCGCGGCACACGTGAAGGCGTGTAATCGACCGCCTCGTAGAAGCCGTAATCGCCGAGGAAACCCTCGACGGCAAGCCGCTGCAGATTGCGGCACGCCGGCAGCGGCAGCACCGTCAGCGCCAGCGCGCTGGCGTAAGGCGCGATGACCAGGTCGTCTGCCAGCCCGCGTTTGAGGCCCAGTCCGGGCACGCCGAATGCACGGTACTGGTAGACCTGGTGCATGTCGGTGGCGTTATAGCAGGACTCGGAAATACCCCAGGGCACATTGCGCTGGCGGCCGTATTCGATCTGGCGCGACACCGCGGCCTTGCAGGTCTGCCCCAGCAAGGTATTCTCGTAACCCGGCATGATCAGCTGCGGCATCAGGTATTCGAACATCGAGCCGCTCCACGAAATCAGGCTCACGTCGCCGCCATGGCTTGTCAGCAGACGACCAAGCGCGAACCAGTGCTTCTGTGGCACCTGTCCCTGCGTGATGAGCAGGAAACTGGCCAGGCGCGCTTCTGACGCGAGCAGGTCATAACAGGACGGATCGCGGCGCCGCTCGCCCACGTCGTAACCGATGCTCAGAAGATCGCTCGTTATATCGTAAAGAAATTCAAAATCCATCAACGCCAGTTCGCGGCAACGATTCACCAGATCATCGATAACCCTGATCCGCTCACGCGCCCCCTTGTAACCCGGCACGACCGACCCGGCTGATGAGCGCGCGGCAGTGCCGGCCGCGTGCGCGCTGGCCAGTTCCGCCAGTGTCGAAACGATGCTGAAGTGCCCCGGCTCGGGCAGCAGGAATGCAAGATCATCCCGGATTGCGCCGGCTTGCCGGTCGAATTCCTGTGCCCAGTAATACAGTTCGCCATCGATATCGATATCTGCCGGCAGACACGCAACCAGTACCCCGTCAGTGCGATGAATCTCGTCCAGCAAACTTTCCGCGGCAACCAGGGTCTGTGGCTTTGCTGTTGCCGTAAGTTCCGGCGCTGTGATTGAGTGCAGTACGTCCTGCAGAGACCTGATCTGCTGCGCAAGCTCCGGGGATGCAGAGGCAGGCAGGTGTTCGACAAACACCTGCAAGGTATCCTGCAGGCCCTGAAACGCATTGACCGACAGCACCGGCTGATCTTTCAGCTCAGCCAGGCCCGCTTGCAGGGTCAGCAGGCTGCCGGCCAGGTTGCCGCTGTCCACCGAGGATACGTATTGCGGGCGCAGCGGTTGCAGCGTGCGGGTGTCGTACCAGTTGTAGAAATGACCGCGATAGCGTTCCAGCTTTTCCAGCGTGGCCAGAGTGTTACCGGTAAGACGCAGGAATTCTCCCGCGCAAATGTACCCGAAATCGTACGCCGCCAGGTTTGCCAGCAACGCCATGCCGATGTTCGTTGGCGAGGTCCGCGAAGCGATGATCGCAACCGGATATTCCTGGAAGTTATCGGGCGGCAACCAGTTGTCCTGCGGACTCACAAACTGCGCGAAGAAGCGCCATGTTCGGCGTGCCGAGACCCGCAGGAATGCCCGTTGATCCTGACTCAGGTACGGTACGCGGGATAGCAGCGGCCTGCTGATCCACCAGCCGACGCAAGGCGCCACCACCCAGAGCAGCAGGAAGCACGACCAGAAGAGCCATTCCGCCGGCCGGATCTGCCACAGCGCCATGGCCAGTGCCAGCGCTACTACAGGCGCTATCCACATCTCGCGGAAGTAATCGGCCAACGTACTGCGCGCATTGCGACTGGCATAGGATCGCAGTTGCCAGAGCAGTAATCCGTGCCGCGTGAACAGCATGCGCACCCCCGAATGCAGGATCGCATCCAGGCAAATCAGGGTGTCGTAGGGCAACAGCACCAGCGTCAGCAAAGCAAGCACGAACGGGCGGCCCGCGGATTTAGCAGTCAGGATGAGGTGCAGCAGCCAGTTACGGTCTCCAGGCTTGCGGATAATCTCGATCAGCATGGACAGAATCGGGGTCAGGAACACCACGCTTGCTACCAGCAGGGACCAGAGCCACGCCGGCCCGGGACCAAACAGCCAGCCACCCGCCAGCAATGCAAGCAGCGCCGGCGACACGAGGCTGCGCCGCAGGTTGTCGAAAATCTTCCACCTTGACAGGGCGCTGAGCGGGTTCGGTTGCCGCTGCGCCTGCAAATTGCCCAAGCCAGGCGGCCCCGGCACATGCGGCAATAACCAGCCGGCAAGCTGCCAGTCGCCGCGTATCCAGCGGTGTCGCCGGCTGGCCTCCATGGCGTAGCTGGACGGGTGCTCTTCAATGAGATCGACATCGGTCACCAGTGCCGAACGCGCATAGCCGCTTTCCAGCAAGTCGTGACTGAGAATGAGATTCTCCGGAAAGCGTCCATCGACGGCCTGGCGAAAGGCGTCCACGTCGTAGATGCCCTTGCCGACGAATGAGCCCTCGCCGAAAACATCCTGGTAGACATCCGATACCTCGCGCGTGTAGGGATCGATACCTGATTCACCCGCGAACAGTTTCGTGAAGCGTGACTGACCGGCGCTGATCATGCTGATCGAGGCGCGCGGCTGCAGGATCGCGTAGCCCTCCACGATGCGTTGCTTCCCGGCGTCATACACCGGCCGATTGAGGGGATGCGCGATATTGGCTATCAGTGTACGCGCGGCGTCGCGGGGAAGCTGCGTGTCGGTATCCAGGGTAATGACATACCGGATCGAAGCGAGGATGGAGGTATCGCCGACAATCTCCGCGAAGGCATCCTGCCCATTCCCACGCAGCAAGGCGTTGAACTGCTCCAGTTTGCCGCGCTTGCGCTCATAACCCATCCACACCCGTTCAACCGGGTTCCACACCCGGGGGCGATGGAACAGATAGAAGATGCACTGGCGGTCCTCGCGATAGGTCTCGTTGAGTGCCTCGACAGCTGCGCGCGCGTAGTCAAGCACTGCAGCATCACCTGGCTGCGTGCATTCAGGTGCGTCACGGAAATCCGTCAGCAGGGCAAAGTAAAGATTCGCATCGCGATTACCGAGATAGCGAATCTCCAGGGCCTCGAGAAGATCATCGATCTCCTGCGGCCGGCTCAGCAGTGTGGGGACAACCACCATGGTGCGGTGCACTGCTGGAATGCCATTCGAAAAATCCAGGCGTGGCAGCACGCGTGGTGGCAGAACAAGCGTGACCAGCAGGTTCACCAGCGAGGCGGCCAGTGCCGAGGTGCAGAAAATGCCTGTAATCGCAAAAAACCAGTAACGCCAGTCACCCGGGGAGAACCCGCCGAAGGCATGCAGCACGACTGCAGTCGCAACCAGCGTGAGCAACAGGATAGGGCCGAGGTAAAGGTACAGGCGGAATTGCCGGCTTGCCCGAATGATCCGCGACCTCCATGGCAAACGGCAGCCGACCACACGTTCCAGAGTCTGTCGTCCGCGATCAATCAGGTAAAATCCGACATGCGCGCTGCGGTCTTCAGGTCCCAGGCGACCCGCGGCAGCCTGCGCGAGAGCAATGGCTTCGGTCGCCACCGTCAGCTCACTGCACGAACTGTTTGTACAACTCCGGGCCACGTCTTCGACGACATGCCGGTAGCGGTCACGGGTGGCGAAATCCTGGCTGGCGTACATCCCCATCGGGTCTTTGCGCAGCGTCTGTTCGACGACGCTGAGCGACTCGACGTAATCTCTCCAGTCCATTGCGCCGATGAAGCGCAGACTGCCGATACTGTTGGCAATGGTAATCTGGTTGGTCGCGGCCGTGCGGGCGGCCGCCGCCGATAACTGCGTTGCGGTTACCCCCTGTTCGAACAGTTTATGTTCGACCCAGGTTTGAACGAATGCCATTGCGGGTCCCTGGGCCTGGAGTCTTGCATAAAACTCTTCTACAAACGGTGCGGTCAGCGGCACATCGGCATTGGCAAACTCGGCCAGCAACTGGATAAGCTGCTTCGGTTCACTTTCGGCCGTCACGAGCATGCGGTCCGCCCAGGAGATGGCCGCATCGCGCTCCTCACGCCGCCGGGCGATGCGTACCCCGACGCGGCGCAGGTTTTCCAGCAGCGCCAGCTGCAGCATGATCGGGAATGCCCACAATTCGCCGAGTTTCAACGGTTCAACGGTCTGATAGGCGGCAACGAACTGGGTGGCGTTATCGCTGTCCACGCGACCGTCCCTGTGGGAGATCAACTCCAGCGCCAGATCGTAGATACGAGGGAAACCGGCTGTCGTGCCAGCAGCCAGTCGCGGCAGTTGCCGGCTGTAACCGCGCGGCAAATGCCGGCGCGCCAGCCCGATCTGCTGCTCGATCAGATAGAAATTGTCGAGCAACCAGGCCTCTGCAGGCACGGTCCGTTGCCCGGGCGTAGCTGCAGCTGTTACCACGTCATACGCCGCCAGCAGCACGCGCTCGTTGTCCGCCAGGCGCGGCAGCAGTCTATCCGGCCCCGGGTGAGGATCGATACTGTGCTGACCAGCCAGCGTTACTGCGTGACGCTTCAGTTGTTCGATACTGAACAGCTCTGAACGCAGCAACTCGGTATCACTGTCGTTACGCAACGCATTCTGTGTGCGCGACGCAAATCCAAGCGTTTTGGTGACTATGCCATTCTCCTCGCCCTGACCCGCGTTGTCCGGCGCAGTACCGGCCTTATGAACCGTGCCTGCCTGAAACCTGGACTACAGTTTTCAGACTTTCAATCGTCTGCGCCAGCAGGTAATCATTCCGTAGACCCGCTGCCGGGACGCTTGTCGCCGGGGTCCCGAAGAAGCATGTAGTGCAGCAGCAGGCATGCCTGTTCTGTACGTGGCTGTCCGGAGCCCCCGCAATTGTGCGATGCCCGGGCACGGTCAGCCAGTTGAAGGTCAGCACCCCGGCAGGGTTTTCGTGGTAGCCCGACGACAGCGCAACCTGCGATGGAGAACAGTGGCATGGCTCGGGCGACGGCGATGTCAACAGCGCTGAGGGCGAGTTCAAATAAACCGGCTTAAAGGCTTGCCGATGCCTCCCCCGGCACTCTCATCAAGATGTACCCGCGGGGAATTGAAGAGCACGAGGGCGGCGGGTTGAATGCTGAATCTTCCGGCACTTGCATGCATGTTTCGGCAGCACCGGACTGCTGCCATGAATACGCGTTGCTGTGTAGCGCATGCTGCAAGCGGCCCCGGGCCACTGGACATCGCTACCGCAGCGTCAGGCTCCGAGAATGCCTGTAACCGCCACCCCGCGCGGCAACACATGTCAGGCTGGTTTGCTGTCTGCCCGATCCGGTTATTAAACCCCGTGTTCACCCAGTAAACCCCTGGATTCCTTTCTGGACTTCCTGGCAGCCTTCTTCTCTTTGGGTGTCAGGACAGCTTTTTTCTTTTCTTCCCTGTTGCTTTTACGTTCTTTCGACATGATGTTTCTCCAAATAATCTAGGGGGATCTTCAGCCTTCTACTGTCAGGCCCGGCCGTCCCTCAAGAGCCGCAGTGATATGCGCAGCGCTGCCAATCCGTTCAAGGCAGTGCACATTTCTCGCTGCGCCTGGTGTAGGGACGGCCACATTCCCAGCCGGTTCCGGCAGCATTGAGGTAAGCGTTCTCCGGTATCACTACAGCCACACAAGCCTGCTTGACTGCTCGATACCCGCGTTCACAGTCCCAGCCAGACCCGTACGAAGTGTGCGTCAAATATCCGTTCTCCGGCACCACCACCTCAACACAAGCCGATTCGGCCGCCCGATACCCGCGTTCACACGCCCAGCCTGGCCCGGACGAGGCCTCTACGAAATAGCCGTTGGCAGGTATCCGGATAGCAACACAGCCCCCATCAACCGCCTTGTATTCCCGCACGCAATCCCAGCCGCGACCAAAGGACCTGTTCGTGGGGTATGCATTGACAGGCACCTTGACGGCTGCGCAGGTCTCATTGATCTCCCGATAGCCACGTCCGCACTGCCAGCCCTGCCCGTAGGGTGAATTGGTGGGGTATGCGTTTTCTGGCACCTTGACGACCATGCATTTCCCATCCGCCTTTCGATAGCCGTGACTGCATTCCCAGCCACTCCCGTAGGATGTATTTGTGGGGTAAGCATTGGCAGGAATCTCGACGGCTGCACAGGAACCGTCAGCCGCCCGATAACCCTGATTACACACCCAACCATTCCCGTACTCCATTGCACGTGCATTTTCGGGCACATCGACAGAACTGCTGCGGGCGTAAACGCTGCCCGGAGCCGCCATCAGCAGCACAAGGTAAAACAGCGTTTGAATGAATATGACAGGTGTTCTTCGAATTTTACGCATGAGCCATGCCTTTTATGTTGTCTCTTCAGGAAAGATTACCAACGCGATGGAAACTGTGGCTGGCAGAATCATCAGCAACTGCAAGGTAATCCGGAAAGCGCTTTTTGCCATGATACTTGCCCTCTATGGCGGGTTAATATTGCTAGCCGGAGAGGAGGAGCCACACTTGTAGCTGTTATTCCTGATCGGTTAGTGGTGCTCTACAGCACTCACCGGACGGAATTTCCCCGGTAGAAACAGGGGGGGGAGGCAAGGCATTACATAGTACACCCGCAGGCATCCATGTGTCCAAGCTATTAATTATGTACGGGTTGAATTATTGCGCTAACAGTCCCTGCAATGTCACGTTGCGCAAGTTGGCCGGTGTTGCTGCCAGAGTCATCGTTCAGGGCAAGGGGCCCCTGGGTGAATATATGGCGCAGCAGAGCGGCCGTCTTTAACCAGGTACATTTACGTACCGTTTTGGTAACCGATTATCATGATGCTCTTAACCGAATTTACCGGAACACTCCCTGTGTTGATCTTCAGGGGAATAGCCAAGCACGGTAAATGCCGCAGATAAATCTTCTGTCGACAGCCTCGTCATATGATGTGTACACCCGACACGAATACCAACGGTAATTCTTTCCTCCGGGTTAACACCTGTTTTTCACTTCACCTCTTGCTCTTCGGATCAGGTAAATCTGAGGCTCTATTTCATCTTTTACCGGGATGAAGAACAGGCCGACAAACGACAGGAGTCGATGCAAAAACAGACATCCCCGAGAACAGAAAATCACGCTATTGCGGGATTCCTTTCAGGAGACTATCGGACCCGGGCTTGCCGTTCACACGATATATGTAAACTTCTTGGTTGCAGAACCAGACATTCGCCATCCTGCAACCATCTGTTGTCGGTAAAACCCGGAACTACCGTACAACGAAAAACGGCCCCCGAAGGAGCCGTTGTTGATTCAAGATAAACCTATCTCGGGCCACTCTCTAGCTGCCTGAGGCGTTCTTTCAATTGCATGATTTCTGCATCGGCCGATCCGGCTCCCGGTGCGCCGTATGCAGAAGCACCGCCATAGCCGGGACCGCCGCCATAGCCAGGACCGCCACCATAGCCGGGACCGCCACCATAGCCGGGACCGCCACCATAACCGGGACCACCGCCATAACCATAGCCAGGACCACCGCCATAACCAGGACCACCGCCATAACCATAGCCGGGACCGCCACCATAACCAGGACCACCGCCATAACCATAGCCGGGGCCGTCGCGATAATCATCGTATCGATCATTATCCTTATTACCGCCCGTCCACTTGGATGGGTTCATCATATTACCCATATCAAAAGCATAGGCTGAGCTGACAAGCAGTAAATTGACTGCCGTTATTAATACTCCGAACTTTATTTCCTTATATTGCACTGTGTCTGTTCCTCCAATTATTGAAAGTAACCGCCTCTGGGTATCGATGCAGCTAACCTGCCTCCCGGGTACCCTTATCCCACTAGCTGGTCACGGCGTCAAATATAATGTAATTGAATCAGATGATCTGCATAGGGTATTACGACTCCAGTCTGTTGTAACACCCGGGAATCTTATGCAATGGTTGTTTGACAACTGGGCCCTGAATGAGAGACCAACAGGTCGTAACCCGTCATTCTCCGTAATCATACACAAGCGCCTCGCGCAGGACCGGATTCTGCATAAATTACCGTTATATATCCGGCAATCTGTACTCACTCGTTCGGCCAGCACACATCATTCCCGATAGACCTGGTAATAATGTCCAGGTTTCATTTTTTACCTGCCACTCAGTTGGCACGACAGTTCAGGTGGTTTATTCGGCAGCCAGTATTCCGACTCCAAAGTATTGCAATTATTCCGGAATAGACAGTTTTCACCAGGAATCGCAGCCGTCCCACAATCTAGCAGCACCGCGGACAAAGCCGAATATACCATTCTCGCGCTTGACAACAGATACGATTTTTCAGTGATTTTGTAGTCACGATAAACGCCTTTTGCAGAAAATGACCTCGGGCAGCTTGCGCATCACAGAGTACTTTGTGATATGCCTCCCATGGAGACAAACAATCATTGCGAATGGTTCTCTTGCCTTCCCAGTCCATAGACCACCTCATCCATCGAAAGAATACTTCATCATGCGGTTGCCTGTCGGGTGCAGCCGCATTGGCATGTATCCGACTGCAACTCGGTGGTGCGATATCTGCAGGCAGAGCCAGGCCCCACTGAGATACTGCTTGATCACTGTGACTATCTCACTGTTCCTGGCATTTCCCCTGCTGCAGCGGCGTCATACCATTCGTGTGCCTGATATCCAGCCTGGCGGCCTGTGCATCTGTGTCGGCACCATAACGATGAGCGATTCACACAAATCGACATGGCCGGAGTGCGTGCGCCAGACAGAAAGGGCCCGTCTATTCAGGACGCAGGCATGGCCGGATTGAACGACGTGGTGTTTGCGTACAGGGTCGGAGACGGAGGCACGCTGTTCGACTGCGGATAGCAGCCTTGATTAGCGGTGTGGCTGTGCTGGTCGTAAATGCAACAACTTGACATTAATGAAAAACCGGCAAGCCAAAGGTGAGCAACAGAGTCTAAAGTAACAACAGAAGCAATTGTTTCACTGAACCGTCCTCTCTCTTCTTGTACATTAAATCCCTGCTTCAGGGATGGTATCCCGCAAATCATATAAGCCTGAATACATCTATTCCTGCATGCATATTAAGGAATAATACCAATGCAAAGGATAATACGGCTGATAGTACCAGCAAGAGCAACATGCTCATCCTGTACGTCCTGGCAGTCATTACGTCTCCCCCGGTGGCCGACGGTTATAACACTGACAAACAGTGGCGACCCGAAGGCTGCTGCTGTGAATGTTGTAGTGGTTATTTAATTACGGGCGAACCTGCCTTGTAAGGCGGCAATGTCGTCCCTTGCGGCTGCGCCTCAAGCCAGTCCTGGTAGCGGTCCGTGTAAGCATAATCGCTGGTCGGGAAGCTTGATGACCCGTCACCCTC
>JASFOC010000035.1:0-11388 GCA_050116715.1 Gammaproteobacteria bacterium | reverse complement strand
AGGAAAGACTGATGAGCAGGATTCCCGCACTGCTGGACATGATTTCGGATCTCATCGCCACACCCTCAGTCAGCAGCGTAAACCCGGCACTGGATCAGGGGAACCTGGCAGTCATCGAGCTGCTGGCGAGCTGGCTGGATGACAGCGGCTTCGAGGTCGAGATCATGCGCCTTGCCGGGAAACCGGCAAAGGCCAACCTGATTGCCACACTTGGCAGCGGCAGCGGCGGCCTGGTACTCGCCGGGCATACCGACACAGTCCCGTACGACGCAGGCAAATGGCGCCACGATCCCTTTCGGCTCACCCGCAGCGGCGGGAAGCTCTATGGCCTGGGCACTGCCGACATGAAGTCCTTTCTGGCACTGGCGCTGGAGTCCTGCCGGGATCTGCGTGCAGGCGACCTGCAAAAGCCCCTGATCCTGCTCGCTACAGCCGACGAGGAAACCTCCATGTCCGGCGCCAGGGCGCTGGTCGAACGCAGGCTGCCACAGGCGCGCCATGCGCTCATTGGCGAACCGACAGGACTACGCCCGGTACGCATGCACAAGGGCATTCTCATGGAAGCAATCCGCTTGCGCGGCCAGTCGGGACACTCGAGCGACCCCGCGCTGGGAAACAGCGCCCTTGAGGCCATGCATGCCGTACTCGGAACCCTGATAGACTGGCGCAGGGAACTACAGGCCCGCTACCGCAACCCGCTTTTTGCCGTCCCCGTCCCGACCCTGAACCTGGGACACATCCATGGTGGCGACAACCCCAACCGGATCTGCGCCAGCTGCGAATTGCATATCGACCTGAGGCCGCTACCGGGAATGGACCTGCAGGAACTGCGCGGCGAGATGCAGCGACGGGTGCTCGGCGAACTGCAGGATACCGGTATCGAGGCGGAATTCGAGTCGCTGTTCGAAGGTATCCCCGCCATGGAAACACCGGCAAGCGCACAGATCATACAGCTGGCCGGGAAGCTCACAGGGCACGCAGCGGAAGCCGTGGCCTTTGGAACCGAGGCACCCTACCTGAACCGGCTGGGCATGGAAACCGTCATTCTGGGCCCGGGTGATATCGCCCAGGCCCACCAGCCCGACGAATTTATCCGGCTGGATACGCTTGCCCCAACCGTCGATCTGCTGAAATCGCTGATCGAGACGGTTTGTATCAGAGGCTGACGCTTGCTATAACATCCTGCCGGGAAGACCTCAACATGCACAGCAAGAACAACGACAAACGCTTTATCGAGAGTTTCAGGCACTCCGCGCCGTATATCCATGCGCACCGTGACCGGACTGTGGTACTGGCTTTCGGTGGCGAGGCCGTCGCCTCCGACAGCTTTTCCGAGCTCGTGCATGACATTGCCCTGCTCCACAGCCTCGGCATCCGCCTGGTACTGGTACACGGTGCACGCCCGCAGATCGAGGCCAAGCTCAAGGCAGCGGGCGCGAAGCTGGAATATGCCGGCGGCCTGCGCATCACCAATGACGCGGCACTGGTGTGCGTCAAGGAAGCGGCTGGCACCGTGCGCGTGGAAATCGAGGCGCTGCTGTCCATGGGGCTTGCCAACACGCCCATGTCAGGTGCACGCATCGCTGTAACATCAGGCAATTTTGTCACCGCCCGCCCGCTGGGAGTGCGCGGCGGCATTGACTACTGCCATACCGGTGAAGTCCGCCGCATAGACGCCGGCGCCATCCGCCAGCACCTTGCCGAGCGGCGCATCGTGCTGCTGTCGCCACTGGGCTATTCACCTACCGGAGAGGTATTCAACCTCAGCGCCGAAGAGGTGGCTACCGTAGCCGCGAGCGAGTTGCACGCGGATAAGCTGGTCTTCATGACAGAGAAACACACCCTCAGGGATACACGCAGACGCAGGGTCTACCAGCTGGCATTACAGGACGCGAAAAAGCTGCTGGAAACACGCCGGCGCATCGACAACTCAACAGGAAAATACCTGCAGCACGCGATCCAGGCATGCAGCAGCGGCGTACGGCGCGTCCACCTGCTCGATCGGAAAACAGACGGTGTATTGCTGCTGGAACTGTTCACGCGTGACGGTCACGGTACACTGATCACCGCGGAGACCTATGAGGGCCTGAGACCTGCGGATATCGACGATGTCGGCGGGATACTGGAACTCATCAAGCCCCTGGAAGACGATGGCATCCTGGTGAAACGTTCCCGCGAACTGCTGGAAATCGAAATCAGTCACTTCATGGTCATCGAGCGTGACGGAACAATCATTGGCTGTGCTGCACTCTACCCGAGCAAGGACGAAAAGCTCGCCGAACTCGCATGCCTTGCCGTGCACCCGGAATACCACAACGCCGGACGTGGTGAGGCACTGCTCCAGGCAATCGAGGCCAGGGCACACCAGGAAGGAATCGAGAAACTGGTGGTACTGACGACCCGCACCGCGCACTGGTTTCGTGAGCGCGGCTTCCTGGCTGGCGACATGGCACATTTACCCGACGGGAAAAAGGCACTCTATAACTACAAACGTAATTCCAAGGTGTTTTACAAGATCCTCAAGTGAGCGTCATGGCAAAGCGGCTCTGCCGAGGGAGAAAGTGACAGCTCCCGCAGGGGCGCAGAACTTCAGTATCAACCGGGGCGTCCGATAGTATTGACTCACAGGGAATCAGGAAATTGCTACTGCACCGGTTGCCGGCGAGTATTTTTGTAATTCTGTGAATATTCAATTTACCGGGGCAGTAATTTGATTATTCTGGATAATGTGCTTTCTGTTTGATCCAGGTAAAAAAAGGTGTGCGGGGCATGCCGGAGTGACAGAACAGGCAAACAAACTCACGACTTGGCTACAGATATGAAGATAATCACCGAACATCCCGGGGCCAGCCAGGTGATCAAGGTCCTGCAAATTACCGACACCCACCTGTTTGCCGACAGCAACGGCTCCCTGGTGGGTTTGAATACGGAGCAATCCCTGCTGGCGGTCATGGCGCAAATCAGTGCAAACCGCCATACGGCCGACCTGATTCTTGCAACCGGCGACCTCGTCCATGATGGCACGCCCGCAGCCTATCAGCGCATCTTTTCACACCTTGGCAGCTTTGACCTGCCGGTTTACTGCCTGCCCGGCAACCACGACGAGGCCCGGACGCTGCAGCAGACCCTGCGCGAAGGCCATATCAAGTACGTCGAACAGGCATACCATGGCAACTGGCACTTCATCTTCCTTGATTCAACCGTGGCACACAGTGAAGGTGCCCACCTGACACAGGCAACACTGGATGCACTGGAATCACATCTGCAGGAAGCCCCTGACACCCACACGCTGATTTGCCTGCATCACCAGCCCGTCGCCATGGGCAGCCACTGGCTGGATACCATGGCGGTGGACAACCCGGCTGCATTTTTTGCCATAACAGACCGGCATCCGCAGATACGCGGGATACTCTGGGGACACGTGCATCAGCAATTTGACGGCATGCGCAATGACGTCAGGTTGATGTCGACCCCATCCACCTGCATCCAGTTCCTGCCACGGAGCAGGAATTTCGCGCTGGATCCTGCCCCACCCGGCTACCGCTGGCTCGACCTGCATCCGGATGGCCGCATCGAGACCGCTGTTGAACGCATTGCCGCTGTTACCGGCAAGGTGGATATGGCTTCCAACGGCTACTGAGCAGCTGACTCACGACTGAACCAGAAACATCGTCCGGATACAGCGTGTGCGGAATCCGGGAAGAAGACGCGCTCGATACACATATCCCCCGAATTACGTTTCACACCATCCGGTCTACGATCTTGAGTACTGCAACTCCCTGATTACTGAACCAGCTGGTTCAGATCAAAAATCGGCAGCAGGATCGCCAGCACAATAATCAGGACCACGCCGCCCATCAGCAGGATCAGCAACGGCTCGAACAATCCCAGCACAGCTGCAATCAGCGTCTCGATTTCGCGCTCCTGGTTTATGGCAGCACGCTCCAGCATTTCCTCAAGCTTGCCACTGGCTTCGCCACTGGCAATCAGGTGCACCGTCATCGGCGGGAAGTAACCCCCCTTCTCCAGCGCCGTGGCAATGCCCGCCCCCTCACGAATACGCGCTGTTGCCTGTTCCACTGATTCACGCATGGGAATATTGGATACCACCTGGGAAGAAATGCGCAGGGCTTCAAGCACCGATACTCCACTGGCTGTCAGGATGCTGAAAGTGCGTGCAAAGCGACCGGTATTGAGGCCGCGCTCAAGCCTGCCCACCAGTGGAATAGCCAGCAACATGCGGTGGAAGCGGCGGCGGTTGTCAATGTTGCGCAACAGCCAGGAAACAATAAAGCCCGCGAGCACCAGCAATACGATCATCAGCAGCCCGTACTCGCGCATAAAGTCACTGACGGCAATCAGGCCACGCGTGAGCGGCGGCAGGTCTTCGCCGATATTCTCGAACACCTGCACGACCTGCGGCACCACGTAGGTCATAAGCCCGCCGACCACCAGTATCGCCACAATGGTAAGCAGGGCCGGATAGAATACGGCGAGCTGGATCTTCTGCCGCATCTGCTGGCGGTTTTCGGTGTAGTCAGCAAGACGTTCCAGGACCCGCTCGAGGTGTCCTGACTGTTCACCCGCCTCCACCGTGGTGCGATACAGTTCGGGGAAGATATGTCTGAAATCGGACAGCCCGGCCGCGAGTGTATGTCCCTCCATGACCCGCGAACGCACCGCCAGCAACATGCTCTTGAGGCGCGCCCGGTCGGTCTGCTGGGCTACTGCCCGCAGGCATTCCTCCAGCGGCAACGCAGCACGCACCAGCGTCGCCAGCTGCCGGGTTATAAGCGCCAGGTCGGTGGCACTGATACCGCGGCGCGGCATGGAGAAGCGCCTACGACTGCGCGTTTCACGCTGCGCAACCTCCTGTATCTCCAGCGGTATCCACCCCTGGTCGCGCAGCTGCTGGCGCACCTGGCGCGGCGCATCCCCTTCGATGACGCCTTTCTTTTCACGCCCGGTTTTATCCAGTGCGGTATATTCGAAAGCACCCATAATCAGGTGGAGCCGGTCATAGCCATACCAGGAAATTCAATCAGGGTTACTCTGTGAGACCTGCCGGAGATGACACTTCAGTCGCCCTGTGTCACGCGCAGCACTTCCTCGACAGTTGTCACACCCTCCAGCACCTTGCGCCAGCCGTCCTGGCGGATGCTGGGGGATAACTTGCGGGCCTCGCGCTCCAGTTCGATTTCACCGTCACCGTCATGAATCATGGCGCGCATGGCATCGTTGATTTCGATCAGTTCGTAGATGCCGGTGCGGCCACGATACCCGAGCTGGTTACAGCTGGCACAGCCATTTGCCCGGTAAAGTGTGCGGGTCTCATCCACCTCGATGCCCAGCGCGGCACAGTCCACGGGGCTGGCCTTGTAGGGTTCCCTGCACTCGGTGCACAACATGCGCACCAGCCGCTGCGCCAGCACACCCAGCAGGCTGGATGACAGCAGAAACGGTTCGACGCCCATGTCACGCAGGCGGGTCACGGCACCGACGGCGCTGTTCGTGTGCAGGGTTGAAAACACCAGGTGCCCGGTCAGGCTCGCCTGTACAGCAATCTCGGCGGTTTCCAGGTCGCGAATCTCGCCGACCATGACGACGTCGGGGTCCTGTCGCAGGATCGCCCGCAGGCCGCGCGCGAAGCTGAGATCGACCTTGGTATTTACCTGTGTCTGGCCAATACCGTCGAGGTAGTACTCGATCGGGTCCTCGACCGTCATAATATTCCTGCGCTTGTTGTTGAGGCGCCCCAGCGCTGCATACAGCGTGGTGGTCTTGCCGGAACCGGTCGGCCCGGTCACCAGAATAATGCCATGCGGTTTTTTGATGAGTTCGTCCATCAGCTTGCGGGAATGCGCAGCCATGCCCAGATGCTCAAGATCCAGCCGGCCGGCCTGCTTGTCGAGCAGGCGCAGCACCACCCGTTCACCGTTACCCGAAGGCAGGGTGGAAACGCGCACGTCCACCGCCCGGCCGGCAACGCGCAGCGAAATGCGACCATCCTGCGGCAGGCGTTTTTCGGCAATATCCAGGCGCGCCATGACCTTGATGCGTGACACCAGCAAGGGCGCCAGGACACGCTGTGGCTCCAGCACCTCGCGCAAAACACCGTCGCAGCGGAAGCGCACCACCAGGCGATTCTCGAACGGTTCTATATGGATATCGGAAGCGTTTTCCTTCACTGCCTCGGTAAGCAGTGCATTGATAAGCCGGATGATAGGCGCGTCGTCCTCGCTCTCCAGCAGGTCTTCCGGTTCTGGCAGATGCTGGGCGATCTCCATCAGGTCCATGTCCCCGCCCAGGTCGCCCATCATGAGCATGGCCTCGTTGGAATCCTGCTCGTAGGTCATCGCCAGCAGACTGTCGAACTGTTCCTTGTCGACTTCCTTCAGCTTCAGTGGCTTGCCCATGAAGCGGCGTAATTCGACAACAGCGGTGGCCTCGATACCGGGTGTATGCAGCACCAGGGCCTTGCCTTCCTCCTCGCCGGTAACCAGTACGCCGTGTCGCTTGGCGAACAGAAAAGTCGGACGACGCGGCCGGACGGCTGGTGCCTCTGTGGCGATAGCGGAATCCTGCTGGGGCATATCAGTTATCCAGGAAGGTGTCATTCACCACGGTATCAGGTGCCTCCGTCGCAGCGGGCGCCCTGGCTGCTGCGTCCGGAGCGTCCGGAGCAACCGGCTCGGCCTGCCCTGCCGGGAATGCAGGTCGACTGGTGGCTTCTTCCACCGTCGGCAGGATCGGGTGGTGCTGGTCCGGCATCAAGTTGACGCCGTCCGCATCCTGCCCCATCTGCAACTTGCGAATGTTATTGTACTTGTTATTCGTATAGTAATTCGTGACGGCAGCATCACGCAGGATCACCGGGTGGATGAACACCATCAGGTTGGTTTTTTCCACATCACCCGTGGTTGACCTGAACAGGGCGCCCAGCACCGGAATATCACCCAGAAACGGGACCTTTTGCTTGCTTTCCCGAACCTTTTCCTCGATCAGGCCGCCCAGCACAACCAGCTGGCCGTCATCCACGATGACATTGGTCTTGATCGAGCGCTTGTTGGTAACCAGGTCCGAGGCGCCGGCCACACTGTCCGCTATGCTGGAAACCTCCTGCTCAATCTCCAGGCGCAGCGCATCACCCTCGTTGATCTGCGGCTTGATCTTCAGTGTCAAACCCACGTCCTCGCGCTGGATGGTCTGGAACGGGTTGGTCGCACCATCGGATGCACCGGTACTCGTGAAAGAACCGGTCACGAACGGGACGTTTTCGCCAATGACGATTTCGGCCTCCTCGTTGTCAAGCGTCACCAGTGTCGGTGTCGCCAGGATATTGGAGTTGGCATCGGACGCCAGCAGGTTCATGACGGCGAGGTAGTTAAAGCTACCGTCGGTCTTGCCAAAACCGAGCAGTGCATTGTCAAGGATGGTCGGAAACGTACCGCCATCTGCCACGCTTGCAGCGCCATTGATCACATCCGTGACCGGGCTGCCAGAGTTGGTGAAGTTGATGATGCCGACGGGACCTTGACCGTCTTTGGCACCCGAGAACAGCCACTGCACACCCAGATCGCGGGTGGTATCAGCACCGACCTCGGCAATCACCGCCTCGACCAGCACCTGTGCCCGGCGAATATCCAGCTGACTGATGACGCGTTTCAGGGTTCGCATAATATCGGGCGGCGCGGTAATCACCAGGGCATTGGTCGACTCGTCCGCCTGGATGTCGAATGCACCACCCCGGGTTGTCGTCGTCTTGCCCTGCTGCGACTCCCGCTCCTCAATCTTGCCGACGCCGAGCAGGGTGTCGACGATATCGGCGGCATCGGCATAGCGCAGGTAAATCACATCGGTATTGCCGCCGGTGTCCAGCGGGGTATCAAGATGGGAGATAATAGCCCGCATGCGCAATCTATCGCTGTGATCACCGCCAAGCAGGACACTGTTGGTACGTTCATCTGCAACCAGTACCGGGGCATCGGCGGCCGCCCCCGCCTGGCCACCGGGGGTAGCACGATTCAGGCTGGTCAGGACCCGCACCACTTCAGCGGCGGACGCATGCTGGAGCGGGATCACCTCGATCTCACTGTCGCTGACCTGGTCGATACGTCGCACGATAGTCACCAGGCGCTCCACGTTGTTGGCCCGGTCGGAGATGATCAGCACGTTGGTGGCGGGATAGGCGGCAAGATGTCCCTGTTGCGGGACCAGCGGACGCAGAATCGGCACCAGCTGGGCTGCCGTAACATTATCGACCTGGATGACCCGGGTGACCATCTCGTCGCCACGTCCAGGCGCAGCGTCACTGGTCGTCGGAATTCCGTCCTGCTTTGCATTGACATCAGGCACGATCTTGATGACCTCGCCGCTGGGTACTGCGGCGAAACCATGTACCTTCAGTATCGAGAGAAAGACCTGGTAGACCTCGTCACTGTTCATCGGCCGGGTGGATATTACGGTCACCTTCCCCTTGACCCGGGGATCGACGATGAAGTTTCGCTCGGTAACCTCGGCCACCGTACTGATCAGGGCGCTGATATCAGCGTCCTTGAGATTCAGGGTAACTTCCTCGGCATGCAGCGGCAGGACGAACACCAGCCATGCCAGAAGCAGCCATCCAATCTTGACCGGAGTTTTCATTCTGTGTCCCATCGTGTAGGTTCTGCCCTGAAAAATCGAATCAAAAACACATCCATCCTGATATTGCAACGAACTGATTCCATTGTATATTTATTCTTCTGGCAAGGTAAAACTCAGCAGCTGCTCCTGTCCGTCACGCAGGACAACCATGTTCACCTCCTGCCCATTTTGCACACTCCTGAGTGCTTGTGCACTGCTGGCTGCACTATCCAGCTTGAGATCATTGATCTGTACAACGACATCACCGGCCTGCAGCCCCAGATGCGTAAACAGTTCACGGTCACGACCGGGCTGCAGTGTGTAGCCAACGATATTACCGTCTTCATCCTGCTTCGGGACCGGACGCACGACTTCGTAGAGTGACACCGGATTCTGCCGCACCCGCTGGGTGATATTCTGCAGACGCTGTTCAGGCCCGGGGCGGACGACGCGGGACCGCGGCGCCGAACGCAGCGAGGTATTCACCGCGGATATCGTGTTTGTCTGCTGCTGCTTGTCCTGCGGGAGGCGCAGGGTCTCGTAGCGACCATTGCGCTTCAGGATGACCCGGTCCGGGTGCACCTCGCCAAGCTCGGCATTCCCGGGGAGGTTGTCGCCAATGGCATACTGCTCCTCCTTGCCACGCGGATCGGCAATGATGGCACGGGCATGCTGCGGATCGTCCGAAGCCAATACCCCGTGCAACACCAGCTTGAGGCGCGTATCCGGCGCTTCAATGGGAGCGGCCGCCGCAACCGGTGCCGCCTGCTGGCTGACGACGCCCATCAGGTGCCAGCCGGGTATCTCGCGGATCAGATCCAGTTCCTCATTGCGCTGTACCGGTGCAGCCGCGGTTTCCACCACGGCAGGCGCTGCATCTTCAGCGGGCGCGAGCACACTCCACGTCAGTGCTGCCAGCTGGCTCGCAATCCAGACGACCAGCAACACGTTGACCACCAGGATAACGCGCCGCATCTGCGGACTTTGCATCAACCTGACGAAATCCACCTGTTGCATTGAAGCGATTGTCTGCATATTGATCTATATCGGTCGCACGGGTCCTAGCTGTGAGCCCGACGTTCGCGGCCCCGCCCGCCACCCCGCTTGCCTGCGGCTGATTTGGCGTGCTTGCCGCGGCCACCCTCCTGTCTCGGTGCACGCTTTATCTTGACAGGCGGCTTGAGCTTGGCGACAAAGCCTTCCGGGACCGGTTCCACCGGGATCTTGTGTCCGATATAGGCCTCGATCTCGGGCAGGGAATAGACAAAGTTCTCGCAGGCGAAGCTGACGGCATCTCCGTCCTTGCCGACACGTGCCGTACGACCGATGCGGTGCACGTAGTCCTCGGCGTCCTGGGGAAGATCATAGTTGAACACGTGGCTGACATCCGGGATGTGCAGTCCTCTGGCCGCCACGTCGGTTGCGATCAGCACCGGCAGTTCCCCGTTCTGGAATTCCCGCAGCAGACGCTGGCGTTTTGTTTGCGGCACGTCGCCCGAAAGCACGGCGCATTTGAAACCGTTACCCTCAAGGTAGGACCATACCCGCTCGGCATTGCGTTTGGTATTGACGAAAACAATGCTGCGATGGGGATCGACATGGTTCAGTATGCCGACCAGCAACGGAATCTTTTCTTCATTCGCCGTATGGTACAGGACCTGCCTGACCTTGTCCGCCGTGACCTTCTCCGGTTCGATATCGATGTGCACGGGGTTGTTCATGTGCTCATAGGCCAGCTCCTGGACACGGTGCGAAAGCGTGGCCGAGAACAACAGACCCAGGCGTTTTTCTGGCGCTGGACAACGCCGCATCAGGTAGCGGATATCCTTGATGAACCCGAGGTCGAACATGCGATCCGCTTCATCCAGCACAATGGCCTGTATCATTTTCAGATCGAAGACATGCTGCTTGAAATAATCGATCAGGCGCCCCGGCGTCCCTACCAGAATATCCACACCGGCGGAAATATCATCGCGCTGTTGTTCATAACCGGTGCCGCCGTACGCCAGGCATAACCGCAGGCCGGTGTGCTTGCCGATAACAAGGGCATCATGATGAATTTGTATCGCCAGTTCCCGTGTTGGCGCGAGTATCAGTGCCCGTGGCTGATTCGGCTTGCGGCGGCTGCCGTCGTCCGCATGGGTAAGCAGGTGATGATAGACAGCCACCAGAAAAGCCGCTGTCTTGCCGGTGCCGGTTTGTGCCTGTCCCGCAATATCGTGTCCCTGCAATGCCACGGGAAGCGTTTCCGCCTGTATCGGCGTGCACATTGAAAAACCAGCCTCTTCAATACCTTGCATCAACTCCGCAGGCAGGGGAAAACTACTGAAGGATACATCAGTCAAATACGTTTCAGACATGTTTACCTTTTTTTGCCGGCGTCTTGCCAGCGACCAGATGAAAAAACAATTTCGTATTATATTTCAGATGCTTGTCAATATGCTAATGATTGTTTTGTGACGCATCCGCACTATCCCTGCAGAGAAACCGGCGGAACCGGTGTGACCGCTTGCAGACTTGCAGCAGGTACGGCTTCCCCGCAGACGCCGGCAATGTTTACGGACAACAGCACAACATGCAAGTAAGGCTGCGTGAATGCCCGGAAAAAATTCCCGACGGGCTTGTAAATTTGCCTGATTTAGGCTGAAATACCACCTGACTGAGTGTAGAGCGGCAAACAGCACGTATCAACACGCCTTACAAGTCCTGCTCAGGCAGACCGATTCCCGAGCAGAACCCCGACACACCGCGCAGCGGATTTCC
>JASFOC010000034.1:0-11443 GCA_050116715.1 Gammaproteobacteria bacterium | reverse complement strand
ATTTTATCGACCTGCACCGTTCCCGTTACATGGACTACGTGCAGGACGTTTCCGTGTTCATGGTTTCCAATTACCGTCTGCAGGTTCTCGATGTGCCGCTGCGCCGGCGGATACTGCAGCTGACCCGTGACTTCTACCGGTTCGCGGCGGATTTTGCAGAGAAATCCGGAGACCGGACCTTCGAGATACGCCTGGCGCTGGGCCTGGCGCGTTCCTTTGTAACCTCGACCCGTTTTATCCTCGATAAATCCCTGGCGCGCGCCATGTTCATGCGTTCCCGCTACCTGCTGGAGCAGGTGCTGGCAACCGAACCTGGCCAGGAAAAGTCGTACCGGGTCCCTGTCAGGGAGATATTCATTGGCTGAGATAAAAATAGGCGTGGTGGGAATACCGGGCAAGTGGTCCACCGAGGTTCTTGCCGATGCGGTCGAGCTGGCGACCGGGTTTCGCCTGGTAATCGATATGGCGGCTGTCTGCCTCGATCTCGCCAGCGGCAGCCTGCGCTATGGCAGGCACGACCTGTGCCGGCTGGACGGTTTGATTGTCAAGAAGATCAGCGCCAGCTACAGCCCGAACACCCTGGATCGCCTGGAGCTGCTCAGGGTGGCGGAGCAGGCAGGCGTGCGGGTGTTCAGCCGGGCGGAAAATATCCTGCGCCTGATCGACCGCCTGAGCTGCACGGTGACGCTGCGCAATGCGGGGATTCCCATGCCGCAGACCCGCGTGACCGAGGATGTCAGGTCCGCCATCGAGACAGTGCACGATTTCGGCAGTGCCGTGTTCAAGCCGCTGTACTCCACCAAGGCACGCGGCATGTGCGTCATCAAGGCAAAGCACGCAAACGCCAGAATCGAGAAAACGGTACGGCAGTTCCGGCAGCACAATCCGATGATGTATATCCAGCAGATGGTGGAATTGCCGGGGCAGGATATGGGCATGGTATTTCTCGGCGGCAAGTATCTCGGGAGTTATGCCCGCGTGAGCCAGGGTAAGGCCTGGAATACCACGATTAACAGTGGCGGCCGCTATGCAGCCTGTACCCCCGCGGAGGAAATCGTGGCGCTGGCGCAGCGTGCCCAGGCATTGTTCGGCATGGATTTCACCACGGTGGATGTCGCCGAGACGCCAGCCGGTCCGATTGTGTTCGAGGTGTCCGCGTTTGGCGGTTTTCGCGGCGCCCACGAAGGGATTGGTATCGATGCTGCCGGTCTCTATGTTGATTATGTGTTGAAACAACTGGAAAGGGGACAGGCATGAAACTGGATGTGGAATCGATTGCCGGCATGCTGCAGGGCGATGCACAGCTGTGTGCCGACACCCTGTCACTGGCCATCGGGGATTGTACGCTGCAGGTGCGCTCCAACTCTGCAGCCGTCATCGCCGGGCTGCGGCAGTATTTCTCGCATGTCCCGGCCGGTACGGCGCAGCCGGATATGGAGGTCATTGCCATCGAGCGCGAGCCGCCGGATACAGGTATCGATTTTGTTGACTGGCAGCGGGAACCCGGCAAGACCGGCCGCAAGGATTCCTGTTTCGACGTGCCTGGCGGGCGGCTGGTGCGCAAGGTACGCACCGGCATGGTGTTCCTGCAAAGTGAGACACAGCGGATTGCCGCCGGGCCCTGCCTGGCATACGACAACCAGGTCATCAATTTCATCAATGCGCAGTACATGAACTGGCTGCAGCACCGGGGCTGGCTGATCTGTCACTCCGCCGGCCTGGTCTACCGCGGCAAAGGCTTCGGTATTGCGGGGTTCTCCGGTGGTGGCAAGTCAACCCTGATGCTGCACCTGCTGGAACGCGACGAGGTCTGCTATCTCACCAACGACCGTTTGTTTGTCCGCAAGGAGGCGGGACAGGCCCGTGCGGTCGGTATCCCCAAGCTGCCGCGCGTCAATCCGGGCACCATCGTACACAATGCCCGGTTGCAGGGGCTGATTCCGGCTGAGCAACGCGCGGCGCTGCTGGCCATGCCGGCTGCGGAACTCTGGCACCTGGAAGACAAGTACGATGTGCACATGGACCAGGTGTACGGTCCCGGACGGGTTGTTCCCGAAGCGCCGCTGGCTGGCTACCTGGTGCTCAACTGGCGCCGCGACAGCGATACCGCACTTCGGGTCGAGCCCGTGACGCTGGACAACCGCCGCGACCTGCTGGCCGCGATCATGAAGTCACCCGGGCCGTTTTACCAGTACCCGGACGGCAGCTTTCACCGGGATGATGCCGCGTTTGACGAGCAGGCCTACCTGGATGCACTGCAGGGGGTAGCAGTGTACGAGGTCAGCGGCAGGATCAATTTCGACGCGCTTGCCGCAACCTGCCTGGAAGAACTGCTGGTTGCCAACTGACGGGGAGGGGGGTATGACACGAGAACTGTTGATATTGCGCCATGGCAAATCCGACTGGGAGGCCGGTACCGATGATTTCCACCGGCCGCTGAAAGACAGGGGAAAACGCGGCGCCCAGCGGGCCGGCGTCTGGTTGCTGCAGCAGGGGCTGCTGCCCGACCACGTGGTGAGTTCGCCGGCGGAACGCGCCATTGTCACCGCTGAAAAGGCCTGCAAGGCGATGGGCATGAATGCCCGGCTAATCCAGCGGGAACCGGCGGTCTACGAGGCCATGACGGGTGACCTGCTGCAGGTACTCGCCGACTGCCCGGCCAGTGCGCAACGGGTCCTGCTGGTGGGGCACAATCCGGGACTGGAGGAGTTGCTGATTTACCTGGCACATGAATCGATACCCTATCCCGCGGACGGCAAGCTGTTGCCCACGGCGACGCTGGCAAGGCTTGCCATGCCGGATGACTGGCGAGGGCTGCACGCGGGTTCTGCGGAACTGCTTGCCATTACCCGTCCAGCTGAACTGCCGAAGAAATTCCCGTTTCCCTTTCCCGATGGCCCGGAACGCCGCGACCGGCCGGCCTATTACTACACGCAGTCCTCCGTGATTCCCTACCGTCTGCAGGATGGCCAGCCACAGATCCTGATCGTGTCATCAAGCCAGCGCAAGCACTGGGTGGTTCCCAAGGGCATCAGGGACCCGGGGCTGTCGCCGCAGGAATCGGCGGCCAGGGAGGCATGGGAGGAGGCCGGCGTTGAGGGGCGAGTGGCGGAGGAAGCCCTTGGCAGCTATCGCTACGAAAAATGGGGCGCGACCTGTACCGTCGAGGTGTTTCCCATGGAAGTCACCCGTGTTATCCCTGAGCAGGAGTGGAAGGAACGGCATCGGGGACGCGAATGGGTGACGCCGGAAGTGGCGCAGCAGCGCTTGCGGCAGACGGAACTGAAGCCGCTGGTTGCTGCCCTGGTTGCACGGTTGCAGGCAGACTGAGGCAGGGAGCGTGGCAAGACTGATCGCTGCCCTGATTCGACACGGTGACTATGCCCAGTTGCCGGATACCCCCAGCGCCCATCAGCCGTTTCCCCTGAATGCCACGGGGGAACAGCAGGCGCGCGAGGCTGCGTCTCTGCTCCGCGAGGCATGTGTCCGCAATGGCTGGCAGCTGGAGTCCAGGATCGACACTTCCCGCATGCTCAGGGCCTGGCAGACCGCCCGGATAATCGCGTTCGAACTCGCGGACCTGGTGCCTTCAGGACTGACGGTGACCAGCTTCGATGCGCTGGCGGAACGCTGCGTGGGCTCGGCCGCCAACCTCAGTGTGGCGCAGATTCAGGATATCATCCATTGTGACCCGCGCTTCCCTGACCTGCCGCAAGGCTGGAAGTCTGACAGCTATTACCGCCTGCCATTGCAGGGCGCGGAGTCGCTGGTCGAGGCGGGCGAGCGCGTGGCTGCACACCTGCAACAGGCCGTCAGCGACCTCCCGGTCACGCCGGACGCATCGCGATTGAAACTGTTTATCGGGCATGGCGCCGCCATGCGCCACGCAGCCTGGCACCTCGGTGTGCTCGAGTTTCAGCAGGTCGCACAACTCAGCATGTATCATGGCCGACCGGTATTCATTGAATGCCGACCGGATGGCAGCTGGTGTCATGCCGGCGGTGAGTGGAAAATCCGTGCGCGGGACAGCGTGGAACTGGATTGATGCAATGACAGCAGTCAAGGACGACGATCTACCCCGCTATCACGGCCTCAAGTGGATAGACGCGCGGCTGCCGCAGGCGGGGCAGTTGTGGCTGCTGGGAAAACACAAGTCGGTACGCAAGGAACGCAGCCACCGGGGGACCCTCGCCAGAGAGTTCCGCAAGGCGATCGAGGGCAAACCCTGGAAGTGGCCCAGGCGCACGGTGTACTTCTTCTCGGACCTGCACGCGGATACCGATGCCTTTATTGCCTCACTGGTAGCCTCGGGCGGGTTCAGCAAGACCGGACCCCGTGACAAGGACTTCAAGCTCACCAGGGCCGGACGCAAGGCGCGTTTTTTAATCGGTGGCGACTGCTTCGACAAGGGCCCCAGCAGCCTGCGCCTGCTGCGCATGATTCGCCTGCTGATGGATGCCGGCGCCGATGTGGAGCTGCTGGCAGGCAACCATGATGTCCGCATGCTCGTGGGTATCCGCTCGCTGGATCTGGAGCCGGACCCGAGGACCGAGCATTTCTTCGTTCGCATGGGACCGAAGGCCATACCCTTTCTGAAGGAAATCAGCACCGAGTACCTGCAGGACAAAAAGGCACTGCGAGGGGTCCCCGACAGCCGCACCTGCCGCCGCAGACTGTTTCCCCGCAAGCGCTGGTTCCGGGAGTTCCCGCAACTGGCGCGCTGGGATATGCATGAGCAGCAACTGCAGCGCGAGCTGCAGCGCATGCAGAAAAAATATGACGGTTTCGAGAAAAGCTGTGCCCGTGCCGGGTTGTCCCTGCGCATGCTGTATGCCGCCGCACGAAAATGGCAGTCACTGTTCCTGCACCCCAAGGGCGAATTCTCCTGGTTCTACCGACGCATGAAGGCAGTGCACCGGGAGCGCTCGTTCCTGTTTATCCATGCCGGGCTGGATGATCGCAGTGCGGCGCTGCTCCGGGACAAGGGCGTCAAGCACCTGAACCGGCTGTTCCATGAACAGCTCGGGCAGGACCTGTTTGATTTTTATTACGGGCCCGTGGCGAATGTTGTGCGTACCAAATACCGCGACGCTGACAGGCCCCTGACGAAGCGTGGCGTCAGGCTGATCCAGCAGAAGGGCATCGCCGTGATCGTGCACGGGCACGTCCACAGGCACGACGGACAGCGCATCATGCTGCGCAAGGGCATGCTGAATTTTGAATGTGACGCGACGATTGACCGCAACACGCGCCGCAAGGAAGGGCTGAAGGGGCAGGGTGCAGCAGTCACCATCTTTCAACCCGACCGGGTCGTGCTGGGTATCAGCACGGATTACCCCTACATCAAGATATTTCAGCCGGAAGCACTGCTGCGCTAGCCATGGCCGCGCGGGGCATGTTCAACCAGAGGGTGTTTTTATGCGACAGGGTAAAAAGAGTTTCAGACATGAATCCTTGCAGGATGCCGCGTCAATTCAGGAAGTTCTGGCAGCGATCTCCGACGGCATCGCCAGGGGTAAGGTAAGCTTCAGTGATTCAGACGACAAGATCGTGATGCGCCCCCAGGGTCTGCTGCACATGAAAGTGACCGCAGCCCAGGAAGAGGACCGCCACCGCATCAGTATCAGGGTGAGCTGGCAGGTGGAAGACAAGCAGGGCAAAAAGCAGAAGTCGCTGAAGGTTTCCGCAAAATGAGGTGCCTGATATTTCCGCCCGGCCGCGGGGGCCTGGAGGGCACCGCGAGCCTTGCTTTCGCGGTGTCCCTGCAGGGAGGCGTTATCTGACGCGTTCCGCCAGTTCCAGGGGCAGAACCGCCTTGGACATGCGCTTGGCGAAATAATAGATGCGTTTCAGCTTCTCCAGGATATCCATTTCCAGGGTGTAGGCAGCCAGCCGGTTGGGTTCCTCGGCGACCAGGCGCTTGGCTTCGTGCATGGCGGCTGATTCCATGAGCCGGGTAATATCTCCTTTCCTGGTGACCACTTCCTGGGCGGCCTTCTCGTCGTAGTCCGCTACCGCCTTCAGGGCCAGTTCGACCGTGAGCGTGATCGTCTCGTGCAGGTTCTCCAGCACGACCCGGGTGGATTCGCTGATGGATACGTCCTGGTCAATACGCTTGTTTCCCAGCAATACCAGGTCGGTTTCAATGATGTCGCCGATATTTTCCAGGTCGTTTACCGCCCCCAAGAGATGCAGCAGTTCCCGGGTCTGCTCATCGGTCAGGGATTTCTGGCTGATTTTCCCCAGGTAGGTCACGACATGCCCGTGCAGAATATCGACCTCGTCATCGATCTTGGCAACCTGTTTCAGTGCGCTGCGGTTGCCGTTGGCGATGGCCGGCATGATGCGCTCCAGCATCTCCAGTACGCGGTTTCCCATGTGGCCGATTTCCATGCGCGCTCGCTCCAGCGCAAGCGACGGTGTGGAGATGAGTTCCTCGTCCAGATACTTGGGCCGCGCAATGACAAGTTCGTCCAGTGGCTTGTCCGGCACCAGTTTTTCCACCAGGCGGACGAACTGGCTGGTGAAGGCAATGAAAATAAAGGTGTTCGCGACATTGAACACGGTGTGGGCATTGGCGATCTGGCGCGGCGCCTCGGCTGCCAGTCGGTCAATGCCGCTCAGTTCCGGATGGCTGGGTGACAGCATGGTGACGAACTGCGCGAGATAGGGAATAAACCCGACCCACAGCAACACGCCGAAGACATTGAACAGTACGTGCACCATGGCGGCCCGTACGGCTTCCCGGGGTTTGCCGATAGAGGCCAGCAGTGCCGTGATGCAGGTTCCGATATTGGCGCCGAAGGCAAGCGCGATACCTGCATTTAACGTAATGAAGCCCTGGGAGGCCATGACGATGACAATACCGGTGGTGGCTGACGAGGACTGGATAAGCCCGGTGAACAACGCCGCGACGAGGATGCCGACAAAAGGATTCTCCATGCGGGTCATCAGGTCAAGGAACGGCTGGTAACTGCGCAGGGGTTTCATGGCATCGCTCATGACGCTCATGCCGAAGAACACCAGACCCAGCCCCATAATCATGCCGCCGTACTGCTTGATCTTTTCCTGTTTGGAGAAGAACAGCATGCTGAAACCCACGGCGATCATCAGTAACGCCAGCTTGGTCACCTTGAAGGCAACAATCTGTGCGGTTATGGTCGTGCCGATATTGGCACCCATGATGACGCCCACCGACTGGGACATGGACATCAGTCCAGCGGTGATGAAGCCTACCACCAGTACCGTGGTAACCGATGAAGACTGGATCACGGCCGTTACGAATGCGCCGGTGGCGGCGCCCATGAAACGATTGGTGGTGAGCTTGGCCAGGATGACCTTCATGCGTTCGCCGGCAACTGCCTTGAGTGCGTCAGCCATTTGTTCCATGCCGAACAGGAACAGTGCCAGTCCGCCGAACAGCTGCATGCCCATGGTCCACCAGTCCATGACCTGGGCGTCGGCTGCCCCGGCGAATGCCGGCATGGCAATCAGGCCGGCCATGGCGGCGCAGGCCAGCAGCAGCAATCCGGGAATATTCTTCATGGCAGCGAAAATGCTGAAGTTGTTGTGCATATAGGTCTCCCCCTGTCGGGAACAGAGTGTTTCCCGCTATGTTCTGTTCAGAGAACGACGGATGTGGCAGTTATCCTGCCGTTGCGCGGCAGGGTTTTTTGTTATTTCTTGCGCCTGTCCTTGACAATTGTGACCGGTATATTGGCGAGGCGCACGATCTGTTCGGCCTTGGAGCCCAGCAGCACGTGAGACAGGCCGGTCCGTCCCTGGCTGCCCATGACAATCATGCGCGCCTCGGTCTTGTCAGCAGTTTCCAGAATCCGTGTGACCGGGATGCCAACCACCAGCAGCTTTTCCGCTTTGTGCAGGGGGTCAAGCTCGGGATACTTTTTCTGCATATCCTCCATGTAGCCCTGCAATATGTCTGCAGCGATGTCCTCCATGCGACGCAGCTGCTTTTTTGCCCCCTTCAGCGCCTTGTAGCCGGGAGTCGAGGTGAGATCATGCACGACGTGGAGTACGGTGATCGGTGCCTGCAGGGCTGCAGCAAGCTCAGCTGCCTGCAGGAGTGCGGCTTCCGATCCCGGTGAAAAATCGATCGGGACCAGAATCGGTCGTTTGTTTGCCTTTGGCGTCATTGCTGCTTCCTTAATCGATATCAGGTCCGTGTTGGAAAACGCGTATCCTTGTCCAGCCTGCACTCATCTCGAATGCCTGGTTAACAACAGCACCATTTAAATATTGCTCTTCAGGCGGTTGTGGAAATGGTTGAGCAATTTCTTGCGCAGCTTGGATTGCTGGTGTTTGGCTGCAGCGGCCTTGCGCTTGCGGGCCAGTTCGATGAATGTCTCCTGGGCATCGAGCGGCTGCTTGCCGGGCAGGTCCTGACGCTCGATGTAGCTGCCATCGGACTGCATCTCCCACACATTCCGCGTGGCGGAAAGCTGCACATCGAGGATGAGACGCAATTCCTGTTTCAGCTTGGTGTCCTCGACCGGGGTGACGACCTCGACACGGCTCTCCAGGTTGCGGGTCATCAGGTCCGCGGAGCCGATGTAGTATTCATCGTCACCCTGATTCTTGAAGTAGTAGATTCGGGCGTGTTCCAGGAAGCGTCCGATGACGCCAATCACCTGTACGGTTTCTGTTAGTCCGGGAAGCCCCGGACGCAGGCGGCAGGTGTCGCGCACGATGAGGTCCACCTTGACGCCCGCCTGGCCTGCACGGTAGAGCGCCTTGGTGATGTCCACGTCCTCCAGTGCATTCATTTTCAGTTGAATGTGTCCGGGGGTTTCCGCTGTGTGATTCTTGATCTCGCGGTCGATTTTTTCGATCAGCGCTTTCTTCAGCGTGTACGGAGACGTCAGTATCTTGCGATAGCGCGGCGGTGGCGAATAGCCGGTGAGATAGTTGAACAGTTCGGTCAGGTCCTGGGCGATGGCCTCGTCATTGGTCAGCATGCCCAGGTCGCAGTACAGGTGCGCGGTGCCTGCATGGTAATTGCCGGTGCCAATATGGACATAACGCTGCAGCCCCTTGTAGTCCTTGCGCACCACCAGCAGCACCTTGCTGTGGGTCTTGAGGCCGACCACGCCATAGGTGACGTGGATGCCGGCACGTTCCAGGCGCCGTGCCCAGCCAATGTTGGCTGCCTCGTCGAAACGTGCCTTCAACTCGACCAGCACCGCGACCTGCTTGCCGTTGCGCGACGCCTGCACCAGGGATTCTATGATGTTGCCTTCCGCGGAGGTGCGGTACAGCGTCATCTTGATGGCGAGCACTTTCGGGTCTTCACTGGCGGTGCGCAGGAAACGCTCCACGCTGGTGCTGAAGGACTCGTAGGGATGCTGCAGCAGCAGGGCGCCGCGTTCACGGATGATGTGGAAAATGTTGCGGGGGTCATGCGCCAGGTGCGTATGGTCAATCGGCTTGTGTGGCTGGTCATGCAGTTCCGGTATATCCAGACTGGCGATCTCGAACAGGTCGCGCATACCCATCAGGGCCTCGGCCTGGAAGACATCTGCGGCCTCGTCGAGGCCAAGCTCCGCGGCCAGCATGCCGCGGTGTACGGGGAGCATGTCCTTCGACACCTGCAGTCGCACAATCGGTGCAAAGTGCCGGTCACGCAGTTCGGACTCGATCATTGCCAGCAGGTCATCCGCCTCTTCTTCCTCGACCTCGACGATCGCGTTGCGGGTGACACGGAACAGTTCGCTGGTATGAATGACCATGCCGGGGAACAGTGTGTCCAGGTTGTTGATGATGACATCATTCAGGGTTACAAAGGTATTTTCGTTGCCGACGCGGATGAAGCGCGGCGCGATATCCCGGGAGACAGGGACCTTTACCCGGGCCAGGTGGCGGGCGGTGCCGCCGGGGTGGCTCAGGGTCACCAGCAGGTTGAGTGCCAGGTTGGAAATGAACGGGAACGGGTGACCCGGATCCATGGCAAGCGGTGTCAGTAGCGGGAAGATATTGTTGATGTAGTTCTCGCGCAGCGTTTCCTGCTCGGCGGGTTTCAGGTCGGCATAGTTGGTCAGGCATATGCCCTCTGCCTTCAGCAAGCCGAGCAGTTCGCGGAAAATCTGGTTCTGTTCACGATGCAGCGTGCGCACCACGGCCTGGCTTTCACGCACCTGTTCCAGCGGTGTTCGGCCGTCCACCGTCGCTGTGCGGATGCCTGCCGCAATCTGTTGCTTCAGGCCCCCGATGCGTTTCATGAAAAACTCATCGAGATTGTTGCTGACGATGGCGAGGAACTTGACCCGTTCCAGCAGGGGCGTGCGCGCATCCGCAGCCATATGCAGAACGCGGCGATTGAATTCCAGCCAGGTCAGCTCGCGGTTGAGGTAGAGCTCGGGGGCGTCAAGGTTGAATTCGGGCTTGCGCGGTGCCCGCCGGCTGCTGGTCTTGCGCTTTGCGGGGGCTGGCTTTGCCGGCGTGGCTGTCCGCGGCGAGCGGGTTCCGGTTGCTGCACGGGTTGTTTTCGGGCCTTGTTGTGGCTTGTTCATTTGTGTTCAATGCTTCTGGTGGATAATTTTTTGAAGTATATCAGTTTGGTCGGACTGTTAGGATAGTATTAGGGTAATATTAGGTGAGTATTTGCTCCCTGTGTGCTGCCCGGGTTGTGCTGGTCCCGGGCTGCTTTCTGGTGCGGGGAAGCCCTGCCGGCGGCAATCACCGGCGGGGACCTGGATAGATCGAGGCGGATGGTGATGGAGAGTCTTCTCAACGATTTGATGCAGCAATGGGTGCTGGTCAAGGCATTCTTTGCCTTCGATAGTGCCCGGCTGGCGGATACTGACATGATCATCCGCCTATGCCTGCAAGGCCTCCTGCTGTGCGGCTCGGCATTCTTCTCGGGTTCTGAAACTGCACTGTTCTCGCTCTCCCGGCTTGACCTGCAGAAGCTGCGCCGCGAGCGGCACCGCCACTCGGAGACCTTGCATGCCTTGCTGGATCAGCCCCGGCGCCTGATTATTTCCATCCTGTGCGGCAATGAGCTGGTGAATATTGCCTCGGCCGCGAACATGACCGGCATCCTGGTGTCGCTCTACGGTGTGGAACGCGCCGGTCTCATCAGTGTGCTCGTCATGGTCCCGCTGCTGCTGCTGTTCGGCGAGGTGACACCCAAGACCATCTCGGTCTCGGATCCGGTGCGTATCAGTACCGGGGTCGTTGCGGCACCAATGAGCCTGTGGGTCAGGGTCGTGTCTCCGCTGGTATGGTTGATTCGCAGCGTGGCGGACCGCATCACCACGCTGATCGTCGGTGAGGAAAAGGCAGCCGAGAACATCCTGCAGCTGGACGAATTCCGTACCCTTGTCGAGGAGGTTGCCAAGGAGGGGGAGCTTAACGCGACTGAACGTGCGCTGATCTACAACCTGCTGGAGGCGGGTGATACCGAGGTTGTTGAAATCATGACGCC
>JASFOC010000033.1:0-11488 GCA_050116715.1 Gammaproteobacteria bacterium | reverse complement strand
CCCTGGCGGTCAAGGGCTACGCCGGTGATCAAAGACCTGATCGTCGACCGTTCTGCGCTGGACCGTATAATGCAGTCCGCAGGTTATATTTCCATACATACCGGAGAGGCGCCGGACGCCAATACCATCCCGGTATCAAAGTCGCGTGCTGACAAGGCATTCGTTGCTGCCGCCTGCATCGGCTGCGGTGCCTGTATCGCCGCCTGCCCGAATGCCTCCGCGATGTTATTCGTCGCCGCCAGGGTGACGCACCTGAGCCTGTTGCCCCAGGGCGAGCCGGAACGCAGCCACCGTGTGCTGGCGATGGTGGAAGCGATGGACCGTGAAGGATTCGGAAACTGCAGCAACCATTATCAATGTGCCAGTGCCTGTCCGAAATCGATACCGGTGTCCTTTATCGCGCGGCTGAACCGTGAGTTCCTGTATGCCGGTTTGCAGGGGGATGAATACGGTGTCCCCGCCCATCACGCGGCACACGAGGAATAAAACAGAAGCTGGCAGCAAACCAGTCAGCCGGTATTTGTCTACATGTGCCCGTAACGGCTGGCTTTGCTGGGGAAGGCCATCGGATATGTGATCGGAAGACGGGAAGGTGTGCCTACACGAGCGGCCTGGGCCCTGTTGTGCGCATGCGGCATAACCCACCACGGCTCAAGCCCGTTCCGGGACAATGACAGCTTGGGCGGTTGCACGGAGTATACCTGTCCGGACATGGCCAACCCCTGCGTTTTGCGGATTATTGTCTCACATACAGGCTGGCCGCCGTGACCAGGCAATCACAAGACAGCTTGGATACCCGTGTTCGCCACAGGGCCGTTGCGACCGTGATATCAGAATGTGATTGATGCGTTTTCACACTGGGTATCACAAACCCGGTAGTCATATGTGCCGGAAGTGCCCTTGCCCAGGTTGTCCTGCCAGGCGCCTTCGCCGGGCTCGTTACTCGTTACCTGCACACCGTTCCGGGAGATGCTGACATTACCGGTAAAACCTGTCCAGGTGAGCGTCACGATATTGTTGCCCCTGCTCTTTGATGTCGACAGGTCCAGGGTTCTCGTTGCCATGGATTCGCCTACCGTCAAGCTCACGGTTGCCGACGCGGTGTCGCCACTCGCGTCCGTAATCGTGTATGTGAATGTATCCGTACCGGTAAATCCGGTGTCCGGGGTGTAGGTAAAACCACCATCCGCAGCACCAGTCACCGTACCATTCACGGCAGTGCCCCACACGCTCACCACGGTCGGCGCTTCGCCGGCCGTGTCGTTGGTCATTACATTTCCTGTCAGCGGTGTATCTACCGGTGTCATGTAGCTGTCATCGACCGCCTGTGGCAGAAGGTTTGGCTCCGGTTGGGGAACGGTCACCATCGGCAATACAAGATTCGCATCACTGTCATAGCTGTAACCGCCAAGACTGAGATTGTTCACACTGAAAACAACGCTCGAAACATTGTTCTTCAGGCCCTGTTTGATAACCGTACAGCTGCCGGATATATCCGTGGTACAGCTCGATGCGCCATTGGTGCCGTCACTCCAGCTACCGTCCACAACGACACCGGAAACGGCCTGGCCCTGAGTGTCAGAGACCCACATGGTCACCGTTGCATCCCAGCGGCCACGTGGCGCATCGCTGGAGTCCGCGCTCAATCCGCTGAGAAACAGGGTGGTGTCCGATCCGGCGGCCGCGGTCTGGAAACTCCAGGTTGCTCCCGGCGTCGTGCCATGCGCATTTACCTCGTCGATACGCCAGTAATACGTCGTGGCAGGTAGCAGCGCGCCCGGTTCAAAACTGGTTGCGGACTGGTTGCCCTGGAACTCGGCGGCCCCGGGAGAAGGATTGGTGCCAAGATAGACATCGTGGGAGTCCGCATCGACGGCGGCCGCCCAGGCGAGATCCTGGTTTATATCGATACCGGTGGAACCATTTGTCGGGGTCGGGTTGCCTGCCATGCCCGGCGGGTTCTCCGGGCCGGGTCCGCCGCCCAGGCCTTCGAGTTTAAGGTTGTCGACCTGCCAAAGGTTCCCGATCTTTTCAATAGCGCTGCTGTCGAAGCGCCAGCGCAGCATGACTGTCGAACTCCCGGCAAGCGACGACAGGTCCAGTGAGTAGTGCGACGGACAAATCTGAAAGCCTGAACGAGTCCAGATGTTGCTCCATGTCTGGCCGCCATCGGTGCTCGCATCGACATTGATGGTCTCCCAGTAGTCCATGATGAAACAGCTGTCGAAATTCAGCACTGCAGCGGTATAGCCGGACAGGTCCTGTACCGGTGTTCGCAATGAAGTCACCGTACTGTAGGCATAGTTGTTATCAACAATCGCGAACTCACCGCTGCCGCCGGTGAAATTATCCAGACGTTCATCACCCGGGACAGGCGAAATTATCTCCCAGTCTTTTCCGCGTTCGGTCTGTATCGACCAGCCAGCCGGCAGCCCTCCACTGAAATCCACATCAAACAGGGCACCTGAAACAGCCGGTGGTTCGGGCAATACGCTGATAATCAGTGCATAGTCCTGTGAGTCGTTGGTTAACTGGCCCTTGTGCGAGATTTCTACCGTGTAACTGCCGGCGCCAAGCACGCCGGTAACAACCTGCTCGACATTGTCACGGAAATTATCCCCCTGCGTCGCAGCAGCGGCCGGGACGGCCGGGTCCAGCACCCAGGGTTCATAGGCCGTGAGACCGTCAATCACGCGCAGATCGAGGTCGTTGACCAGCATCGGGTCTGCCGGGTCGAGTGAGGGTGGTGCCGGTGTTCCCGGCGGGTCCATCCAGACCAGCGTAGCGCGGATGATCGAGTTTCCGGTGGATACCTGCACCGGTATCGAGTCTGTGGCGCCATTCACGAGCGTCCCCTCGATGACCTGGTGGTCAACACCTGCGTAGGCACCGGAAATCAGTTCGGCCGCCTTGCGCGTATTCAACAGCCCCCAGCCGAACTCGTAATCCGGTCCATCAGCCCTGCCGGCCTCGTCGGCGGTCTGGATTGCGATGGCCTTCAAGGTCGCAGCACGCATGAAGTTGCCGGCGCCATGCAGATCCGCGAAATGTTCCTGCAGCAGAAGCAGTGATCCTGTGACATTTGGTGATGCCATCGAAGTGCCCGAGGCTACCGCGTATGGCGAGTATTCATCGATCCAGGTTGACAGGAGGAGGACGCCGTTGGCGACCAGGTCGGGCTTGATACGGCCATCATCGGTTGGGCCCCAGCTACTGAATGGCGCCATCGAGACCTGCTCCGGGCCCGCCAGCGGCGTATAACCGCCCGGCAGGTCATCGACGGCGCCGACCGTCAGGATGTTCTTCGCGACGCTGTGCAGCGGCAGGCAGTCGTAACCGGCTGGGGCACAGTCAGCCGGGTGCGGCTGGGTCGAGGTACCCAGCGGTGTGCCAGTATCGTCAATTATCGTATACGCTTCGCCAGGATTCGGCCCGAAGTCAGTACGATCGTTACCGGCAGACTTCACAGCCAGGTAAGTGGGCGCATCATAGGCGATCTGGTCCCATAGCTGCGCTTCCTGGTCGTAATAACCGAACTTCGGATCCTCGTCACCCTCACCACCGATCCACCACCATTCGTTGGGTATGGATTCACCGATGTACACCCACCCGGTGGCGGCACCGTAGGAATGGTTTGAAACCAGCAGTCCGCCAGCGGCTGCAGTCGCCATCTCGGCAGTGTCATCATTCCAGTCCCATGCGCTTAATTGTGCAGCGGATGCCATGCCGTGAGCGGCATAGTATGCTGCACCGGAGCCGACCAGTGTTCCGGCCACGTGGGTCGCGTGACCGCTGATCTCGGTGGCGCCGTCGACCTGGATGATGTTCAGCATATCCGGATGTCCCGGGTGGACAGCGCCGCCGTCCCATTCACCGACGATCAGCCCTGCGCCCTCCAGGTTCAGGCCGGCAAGGCCACCCGGCCAGACATCGTCCGTGGACACGGTATCCGCCGCCCCGAGATTATTGGTGATGTTGAAGATCGGACCGATACCGGGTGCGATGCGCTGCAATTCAAGCACCCTGTCGCCCGGCAGTTCGCGGCGGAGCGGAATCCCGGCCCTTGCCGCGTACCGGGTTGCCTGCTGGCGATCGGCGCGGGAACGTTCCTGCAGGACTTCGGCAAGCGATTTCAGCCGCTTCTGCTGCGCCGCTGTGGGACCTGCTCCGAGGGCGCTGGTGAAATGTGTCGCAGACAGGAATACCGCGGCAAAGATGAGCGCTATGGATAAAACCTTTTTACACTTCATGGGAATGGCCTTTCGTGTGCGGTGTATTTCAGGTGTGTGCCCGGGTGTGCTTTCCCGTAAGTCACCAAACTGCTGCCGGAAGAACACCTGGTTAACGTAAGGGGTCGTGATGTGGCCTTGCTGCCAGCTATGGCTGCCGATGGTGTCGTACGCAGCAAACGGTCTATCATTTTCTGCCTGACCAAGCCCGGGTTATCCGCAATTTCCACCTATCCCCCCTCTATCGTGGATACTGCTTCCTTTAAAGTAAGTTTGTTGCCTTGGTTAAGGCAGGTAAATCTTTTGCACACTTTCAAGTACTCTGCAGGTGTCCAGCTGGAGGTTTTGTGATACGAGTCGCAAAACATTGTTTCAGCCTGTTTCCATAAAATTACTGCGGCTGAATTTTGTTCCATCCAATTTCACGCCGATGCTGATTTTATTGTTGTCTATGTACCTGAGCCGCAGCCTGTGTTGACGAGGATTGAAGCAAGCACCTGGATGTTTCATGGATGAGTCAGCTATAAAGTCACACCTCTTCAATCTGAAAAACCGGAATTCGCTACTTATCCAAAATACTTTCTTGCACGGGAGATAGCTATCGTACTTTGGTGCAATGAAGAGTGCATGACGTGTCAGCAGCTGGACAACAGTTGATGTCCGCGGACTTCAGTACACAAAAGCGGAACAGGCTGGTATGTAAGCGAGCTGTTGAGTTATATCAAACAGTGGTAAAGATAGACCTTGTACTATTCTGTAATTTTATCCATAGCGCTGGACTATCGCGACATTCCCGAAGATGAAGAACGCCGCCATATCGATCTTACCATCGAGATTATCGAATGGATCTGTGGCAGGCGTCCTGTTGGTTGGTACACCGGACGGATCAGCCGGAATACCCCCGTCTCGTGCGCGAGGAGGGCGGGTTTAGGTACAGCACTGATGCGTACAACGATGATCTGCCTTATTGGACTAACGAATCACCTGCGCAGCTGGTGATCCCTTACACCCTTGTCACCAATGACATCCGTTACCTTCAGCCCAACGGCGTTGCTTCCGGAGAAGACTTCTTCCGGTTGCTCAAGAATGCATTCGACACCTTGTGGCAGGAGGGAATACAGCGCCCTAAGATGATGAGCGTCGGCCTGCATGGACGTATCAGCGGCCATCCCGCGCGGGCAATGGCACTGGCGCGCTTTCTCGATTACGTGCAGGCTCACGACGAGGCATGGATCTGCCAGCGGGAAGAGATCGCCAGACACTGGATGCCTGAACATGCTGCCTAGGGGGTGGCAATGTCATTGAATCCAATAAATATCCACCGGGTACTGTGTCAGTTCAGGTGCGGCGTAAATCCAGGCAGTAGTCACTGACGGCTTCGTCCGGCGGGTTGACTGCGCCGGGTGCCTGGTCCGGTGAAATCTCTTCGACTACGAAGCGCTCGGCGATGCGTCTGTGTGCCTCGTCGAGGTTCTCCGGAAGGCCAGCATAGGGATTACCCTCTGGTTGCCATTCGTACAGGGTGCAGCGTAGACCGTTTACACCGCCGGGCGGCAGCAGGTAAAGCACGACGGGTGTTTGCATACCGAGCCCGGGGTGCAGCCCCGCCCAGGGAACGAAAGCGCGAAAGCGCAGGCCGGTGATCAGGACTACGCCCGTATGGTCCTGTTCCCTGCGCAGCGGCACCCGGTGGCAGCCGGCCAGCAGGCGCCAGCCGTCGAGGTCCGTGTCCTGGTCTGTGCAGGCCCGCAGAGTCAGCTGCAGGCGCTTGGTGCTGGCGTCGACCAGGCGCGAACCACCCGCCTGCTCGGCGGCATCGCCCAGCAGTGGCCAGAATTCTATCGCCAGGTCTACATCGAGCCGGCAGCCAGCCAGCTGGGCATCGCCGACATGGCGCCAGCTGGCGTCGCACAGCCGCCGCGTGATCGGCTCACCCAGTCCAAGGCCGGCGCACTGTAGATCATCGAAAACGGCGTGCAGGTCCTGCAACAGGTAGAAGGGGAGTGCGAAGCGGTCGTGCAGACGGCTGCCCCACTCGATCATTGCATGGTGCGATTCCTGCCTGGCCAGCATCACCGCCAGCGCCCGCAGCAGGGCGGCGATGGCGGCTGCTGAATCTGCATCCATCGCCATGCGAAAGGCGCGCAACTCGACCAGGCCGAGGCGGCCGCGGCCTGGCAGGTATGGGTTATACAGCTTTTCGATGTTGATCTCGCTGCGGTGCGCATTGCCCGACGTATCGACAAGGAACGGGCTCAGGCTGCGCCAGATGAATTCAGGTGTCGGCGCTGCCAAGGCTGCCAGATGCTGCAATGCGACCTGCAGTTCGCTGAAGGACTCAAGCACGTTTTCATCGGTGCGCGGCGACTGGCTGTGGCTGCCGACATATACCGGGGCGAACCAGTAAGATAACGACGGGTGATGGTTCAGGTACACGATAAGTCGCGAGAGCAATTGCGGCGCGACGAAGAACGGGCTGCGTTCAACACTGGGTCCACCGAGCGTGAACTGGCCGCCACCTCCACTTTCAGAGATGTTGCCGTTGTAGTTCAACCTGTAGGACGCAAGGCCGCTGGATTGAGCCAGGTCGAACAGCCTGCGGCTCATCTCGAGGAACTCGGTGATACTGGCTGCGGGTGCTTCGTTGACCTCGAGCACCGCCGGGTCGGGCGTCAGCGTCATCCATGCGACGCTGGCATCCGCCGGGGGTGGGAAGCCTCGCCATACCAGACGGGAGAGTCCGGCTGAGGTCGCAGCGACGGCGACCAGTTGCACAAACTCCGCGAACAGTTCGACATCGCCGAAGCCCGGCAGCTCAATGCAGGGCTGCAGGCTGTTTTCCGGCCCGCATGGTGCACAGCCGATAGCAACCAGGTACAGGCCCTCGGCTGCGAGATCGTCTTCAATACCCTCGGGCGGGATCGCCTGTGACTGCACCGGCACCCGCAACAGGCGCGGATCCGTGGCCGGGTCGACACTGACCAGTTGCGTGTCTGCGGTAAACAGAATTCGCAGGCCCATTTCGACATCGACCTGGAAACCGCTCGCGGCCCGACCGTTGCGATTGAGTTGCAGGGTGAGTGAATCCCGGAACGCAATCATGTCCTGCATTTCGCAGGTACATGCGTCGCCCAGCGGATCAAGCGGCAGACTGTCGGCCAGCACACGGCCGTCGCGTCGCCGGTACAGGCCCAGGCTCCAGCGCGGCCGGGGTTCGTGTGCGTACTGGCGTCCGAGGGTTCGCAGGATGATCGAACCGGGATAATTGTCACGCAGCGCCTTGATGATGCGGCAGGCGTAAGCCTGCTTGGCCTCACCCAGCGCCTCGCTGAGCCATTCGGGGGATTCCGAGCGCCGGTCGGTGAAGGTCGGCTCGGCGCCGATCCAGACATCAAGCCCGCTATCTGCCACGGCTTTATCGTGGTCGCGAATCGCCGCTTCGAAACTGTCGTTGTCAGGTTTCACGGTAGCGAGTGTTTATCAATTCCATCATGCAGTCAAAAGCCTTCGGGCACATTGCCGGTGTTAAAGGCACTTGTAGCGGTGATACCATGAATGGTAATCCACCCGTTGGTTACGCTGGAATCAGTATTGTGCGCCTTATTCATATTCATCACCTGACTCGCTACCACTATGCAGAAACAGTAACCCTGTTGCCGCATATTCTGCACCTGCGCCCGCGCGACGGCCATGATATCCGCGTACAGTCCTCGAAGCTGGATATCAGTCCGGAGTTTCGCATCCACTGGAAGCGCGATGTCTACGGAAATTCGGTCGCTGTCGTGACCTTCCTGCAAGCCGCCGCAGAACTCTGCATCAACAGCGAGGTAGTGGTGGAGAACTATGAAGAACAGGCGCTGGATTTTGTGCTGGAAGATTACGCCGTGTATTTCCCGTTCGACTATGACCCCGGCGAACAGATAGACCTGGCACCGTACAAAACCCCGGTATACGACCAGGACCGGGTCATGCTGAAAGAATGGGTGGCGGCTATCTGTAATCCAGGTGCCAGGGCTGACACTATCACCATGCTGACCACCCTGAACACGCAGATCGCCAACGGGCATCGTTACCAGGTGCGTGAAGAACCCGGTGTGCAGACACCGTCGCAGACCCTGTCATCGGGCACAGGCTCATGCCGGGATTTCGCAACCCTGTTCATCGAAAGCTGTCGGCATTGCGGGCTCGCCAGTCGCTTCATCAGTGGCTACGTGAGGAACGAAACCACGGCCCCCTGGAATACCGCAACCCATGCCTGGGCAGAGGTCTACCTGCCAGGATCCGGCTGGCGCGGCTTCGATCCGACCAGCGGCCTGCTGGTCAGCGGCGACCACATCGCGGTTGCGGTGCACCGCCACCCTGAAGCCATACCGCCGGTTTCGGGATCTTTTGTCGGGACGAAAAACGCGCAGCCGGAACTGACAGTCAAGGTAAGTGTTACACCGGTTGCTGGGTAACCGACCCTGCCGTGAGGGATGCGGGTCAATAAACCAGTGCGGCCAATGACGCGGCAATCAACAGGGCCCGGGTCGACATGTCAGCGTGATTTTCACAGAATCAGGTAAACTGACCGCCCTTTCATTCATGCCCGGGGTATCATTCCGTGCATCACCGGCATCATCAAGCAAAGAGCGCAGCCCCGTATGTTCGAAGACCTGAAGAAAAGTGCACTTGATTACCATCGCTACCCCAGGCCGGGGAAACTTGAAATCAAGGCAACCAAGCCGCTTGCCAACCAGCGGGACCTGGCGCTCGCTTACTCGCCCGGTGTTGCCCATGCCTGCAGGGAGATCGAGGAAAACCCGGTGTCGGCAGCGGATTATACCGCCAGGGGTAACCTGGTTGCCGTTGTCACCAATGGCACGGCGGTTCTTGGGTTGGGCAATATCGGCGGACTGGCCTCCAAGCCGGTGATGGAGGGCAAGGCGGTACTGTTCAAGGAGTTTGCCAACATCGATGTTTTCGACATCGAGGTCGATGAGCTGGATCCACAGAAATTTATCGAAACCGTGGCACGACTTGAACCTTCTTTTGGTGGGATCAACCTGGAAGACATCAAGGCACCGGAGTGCTTCGTCATTGAAAAGGGATTGAAGGAACGGATGAACATCCCGGTCTTTCATGATGACCAGCATGGTACGGCTATCGTGGTTGCTGCTGCCATCTACAACGGCCTGCGGGTCGTCGGCAAGCAGATCGACGAAGTCCGGCTGGTGACTTCAGGTGCGGGTGCAGCCGCACTAGCTTGTCTTGACCTGCTGGTTGTCATGGGGCTGAAACAGGAGAACATCACGGTCACGGATATCGCCGGTGTCGTCTACCGGGGCAGGCAGGAGGAGATGGATCCCTACAAGGAACGCTATGCCATCGAGACCGGTATGCGCAGTCTGCAGGAGGTGTTGCCGGGAACGGATATTTTCCTGGGCCTTTCTGCAGGGGGTGTCCTGAAACCCGAATATCTCGCTGATATGGCGGAGCGTCCACTGATAATGGCCCTGGCCAATCCCGTTCCGGAAATCATGCCTGACCTGGTGAAAGCGGTGCGTCCCGATGCGGTGATTGGCACCGGGCGCTCGGATTTTCCCAACCAGGTGAACAATGTGCTCTGCTTTCCCTTCCTCTTCCGTGGCGCCCTGGATGTTGGTGCCACGCAGATCAATGAAGCGATGAAAATGGCAGCGGTCAGGGCCATAGCCGATCTGGCCGTGGCGGGGACTTCCGATGAGGTGCGTTCTGCCTATAGCGGGCAAGACCTTCGGTTCGGCAGTGAATACCTGATTCCAAAGCCTTTTGATCCGCGCCTGATGGAGAGTGTTGCGCCGGCGGTGGCGCGGGCGGCCATGGAGTCCGGTGTTGCTGCACGACCGATCGAGGACCTGGAGGCTTATCAGCGACATTTGCATCACTCCGTGTTTCGTACCGGGATGACCATGAAGCCGGTCTTTGACCTTGCTCGGGAAAATCCACCCCGGGTGGTTTACGCTGGCGGTGAAGAGGAGAAGGTTCTGCAGGTGGCCCAGCAGGTGATCGACCAGGGCATTGCCCGCCCTATCCTGATCGGACGGCGGGCCGTGGTCAGCGGCAAAATCGAGGAGCTGGGATTGTCGATCAGGATCGACAGGGATTTTCAGCTGGTGGACCCCCAGGACCACCCCAGGTACCAGGAATACTGTCAGGCCTATTTTGCCCTTGTGGCACGCCGTGGTTATTCACCTGTCGAGGCAAGATCACTGGTAAGAACCAACAGCACGGTACTGGCGGCAATGATGGTCCGGCAGGGGCATGCGGATGCCATGTTGTGCGGACTGCTGGGCCGCTATCGAAATCACCTGCAGCACATTGAGGAGATTCTTGGCCGGGCGGAAGGGGTGAAAAAGCTCACTTCCCTCAACGCCCTGGTCTTGCACAGCGGTACGCTGTTCATTACCGATACCTACGTACAGGAGGACCCTGATGTTGATGATATCGTCGAGATTGTCCGCCTGACGACGGAAGAGGTCCGACGCTTCGGCATTGAGCCGAAAGTGGCCCTGGTCTCTCATTCCAACTTCGGAACCCATGACACGGTGTCTTCACGCAAAATGCGTGACGCGCTGCAATTGATACGGGCCCGGTTGCCGGAGCTGGAGGTGGAAGGTGAGATGCACGCCGATCTGGCGCTCTCCGAGGAGATGCGTAATACCCGTTATCCCGGGCTGGCATATTCCGGGGCAGCAAACCTGCTGGTAATGCCGAATCTGGATGCGGCCAATATTTCATTTAATATGCTGAAAGTTCTCGCAGACGGCATCGTCATCGGGCCTTTGCTGGTTGGTGTTGCCAGGTCTGCAAACATTGTTACACCTTCGATCTCTGTGAGAGGACTGCTGAATATGACGGCGCTTGCCGCAGTTCGCGCGGTGGTCAGTTGAGCAGAAAAAAAGGGTCAGGATGAGGCTGCTGCAAGCAGGCTGCGCGCCAGTGCGGTGAAGGCGCGCACGCCGGTCTCGATGGCCGGTGCAGGCAGCGGTTTGAACAGGGGAGAGTGCAGCCCCGGCAGATTTTCTCCCTCCTCCGTGGCGACGCTGTAGCGCTCCGGGTCCACTGTGCCAAGCCAGAACAGCAGGCTCGGTACCGGCGGCTGCGTGCGCCCATAGCGAGCGAAGTCCTCCCCGGCCATGACTGGCGGAACCTCACGCACGTTCTGCTCACCGAGTTCTGGTTTCAGCACGGCTGCCGCCTCGTCGGTGAGGCTGGGGTCGTTGTACACGGAGGGCGTG
>JASFOC010000032.1:0-11521 GCA_050116715.1 Gammaproteobacteria bacterium | reverse complement strand
TTCTGCTGGCCAGGCAGAGGCAGCGTCTCCAGGTACCCGCTCACGTAGCGCGCCGCCAGTCCCAGGCTGCGCAGACTGGCAATGGCGAGGTGGGCGAAATCCTGGCAAACACCACGGCGGTTCGCCAGTACCTCGGACAGCGGCGTAGAGATGGTGGTGAAGCCGGGATCGTAGGCAAAATCCTTGTGCACCCGCTGCATCAAGTCGTGCACGGCCTCCAGCAGGGGGCGGCCAGCGGGAAAGGAGGCCTTCGCATAGTCCGCCAGTTCCCCGGCGGCCGCCGCCAGCGGCGAGTCCAGCGTGTATTGGCGTTGCTCACCCAGCTGCGCCGACTGCGGCACCGCCAGGGCATCCCGGACCGTGTCCCAGGGCGCGTCGTTGTAAAGTGGCAGTTGTCCGGCCGCCTCGTTCAGGATGACCTCGCTGCTGGCGGTTACCGTCATGGACTGGTGTGGCCGCTGGATGGAGAAATAACTCATCCGGTTGCCGAAGAAATCGGTGTGCTCGGCAACATCGTTAGGCGCGGGGTCGATGTGCAGCTGATGCTGCAGGCATTGCTGGCGTTCACTGTCGCGCGGCCGCAGGTGCGCCAGGTTATGGCACTGGCTCACGTTGCCACTGTACAAGTACTCGGTGCGATGCGTGACCCGGTATTTCATGAATTTTTCGGTCCGGGCCCCGCCAGCTGATGGGGCACTTTCACCAGCATGAAATAGGTGTTCGCGATCGCGCCCGACATGGCGCCGAGCGCCTCGCCGAGGCCGGCCAGCAGAGACTCCAGTTCGCCGCGAACGCCATTCTCTGAGTGCGCAAGCTTGCCAACGTCGGCCAGGCTGAGGCGGGTGAGAGACTCCATCACGAGCCGCAGCTCCAGTTTGTAGGGGCGGTTACCCTGGCCCGGCAGAACGTCGAGGTGGCGCTTGATGTCGTTGACCTGGAAGCAGAGGGAGCGGGTGTTGCTGTCATCGAGCAGCAGCAGGTCCAGCGTGGTATCGATCAGCGGGCGCTCGCGGTAGCGACGCCGGTACAGGGTCAGGCTTTCCGCGGCGGACAGTACCGATTCCAGCAGCAGCGCCTCGACTTCCGCGGACATGCTGTTGACCAGGGTTGCACGCAGCAGAGAAGTCAGCTGCAGGGCACGCTCGATGCGCCTGCCGAGATGCAGGAAGTGCCAGCCGAGTTCCCGGCTCATGCTTTCACTGGTGGCTCCCGCGATTGCCATCAGTGCGGTAATGATGCGATCCAGCACGTCCTGCAGGAACTGTGCATCCTTTCCGGCAATCTGCTGCAGGCCGGCCACCTCGTCATTGATGTCGTTGATGACCCGACGGGTGTCTGTTGAAACCAGGTCGCGTACGGCGTAGGCGGCCTTCAGGAATGCCGTCAGGTTTGCCGCGAGGGAACCGCTGCGCTGCGGGTTGATGACCAGGTCGGTGACTTCCGTCCAGGGTGACTGCAGTCGTTCCGCGCTGCCGGCGCCGACAAAACCGGGATAGCTGACGCTCATGTGCGTCAGCCCGCGCAGCAGGATTTCCAGGGTGTTCCGGTAAACCGGGTCTGCCAGCTGCAGGTTCTCGTTGTGGCGCTGGTGGATTGCACGCAGCAGGCGAATCATGGACTCGGCACGTTCGGCATAGCGTGCGGCCCAGAACAGGTTTTCCGCAGCAACCCCGGGCAGGGTTTCGTGGCTTTCCGGAAAGCTGGTCAGCGTCTGTGTCTGCATGGACTCCGTTGCCTCGGGCTCCGAGGCCAGCACCCAGGTGTCCTTGCTGACAGCGCCTGCCTGGCCGGAAACGATGCGGCTGTCGGAGGCGTTGCCGACACGGGTGAGACCGCCCGGCATCACCACCCAGGTATCCTGACTGGCGACCAGGAAGCTGCGCAGTACAGCGGGTCGCGGCTCCAGCTGGCCATGATTCAGCGTCGGTGTGGCTGAAGGGGTCTGCAGTTCCTGCCCGACATAATGATGCGGCCGGGCTCGAATCCGGTCGCGCCACGTGGCCAGTTCCTCGCGGCTCAGGAGGTTGCCGAAGACCGAATGCTCGCCGCCCATCCGGTCGGTGGTTCGCAGTACCAGCTTGTGCAGGTTGGCCAGCACATAGTCGCGTTCCACAGGTTGACCGCACCACCAGGTTGCGACCGAGGGGAGCCGCAGTTCCTGGCCGAGGAAGTGTTTTGCCAGCCGTGGCAGGAAGGCCATCAGCCCCGGGTTTTCCAGCAGACCGGAACCCAGCGGGTTGACAACCGCGACCTTTCCGCGGCGCACCGCTTCAGCCAGCCCGGCTACACCCAGCAGCGAGTCGGGGCGCAGTTCCAGGGGGTCGCAGTACAGGTCATCGACGCGTCTCAGGATGACGTCCACCGGCTCCAGGCCGGTCACGGATTTCAGCCAGACGCGGCCGTCACGCACTGTGAGGTCAGGGCCTTCTATCAGCGTGTAGTCGAGGTAATTGGCGAGATACAGGTGCTCGAAATAGGTTTCGTTGAGCGGCCCCGGTGTCATCACCACCACCCGCGGATTATCCCTGCCGTCGGGTGCCAGCCCGGCCAGCGCCGAGCGCATCAGGCGGAAAAATGTCGCCAGCCGGTGCGGGTGGGAATCCCGGAACAGGCTGGGAATCAGGCGTGACATGACCGTGCGGTTTTCCAGGGCATAGCCGAAGCCGGATGGTGCCTGGCTGCGGTCGTTGAAGACCCGCATGACACCGTCGGCGCCCCGCGCCAGGTCCGCGGCATACAGTGTCAGTGCCGGCACAGGTCGCTGGTCGGTGACCACGCAGGAACGCAGGTAGCCGGGATGCCCGTAGACCAGTTCGGCAGGCAGCAGACGCTTGCGGACCAGGGTGCGCGGACCGTAAAGATCGGTGAGCAGGAGGTTGAGCAGTTCGGCGCGCTGTGCCAGCCCGGCCTCGATATCGGCCCATTCCGCGCTGCTGATCAGCAGCGGTACCGGGTCCAGTTCCCAGGGACGGTTCAGGCCATCCGGTGTGCCGTAGATGTTGTAGGTCGCGCCGTCACTGCGCAGCATCCGCACGGTATCGCGCTGCCGCTGACCGAGCACTTCCGGGCCCATCGCAGCCAGGGAATCGATCAGGTAGCGCCAGTGCTGGCGCACCCCGCCGTCCTTGGTGCACATCTCGTCATAGGCACCGGCCGGCGGGGTATAGCCGGGACAGGTATCCGGGTTGATGTCGGGTTTACCCATAATTTACCCAATCATTGCAACAGTCTTCTGCAGGATGAGCTGGAACTCTCATTGCCGGTGAACTCCAGAATCAATACGGCAGGATTTATTTCATCCTGTAAATCACCCTGCGAATCCGGTTACAGACCCGTTTTGCAGGGTATTCAGCTGCAGCCGGGCCGGTATCTCAGGTCCAGGGTACAAGGATACTCCGAATTCACCTCCTCAGCGGGTGGCGCCATCGGTCCCCGGGGCAGGTCGACGTTGAACTTGCGGGCCAACGCTTCGCTGCCGGGGGGCGGGCGCAGCGTGCCCGGGGTGTGGCCATCTCCGCGGAAGCGGCTGATGCGGCGGGCCTCGGCCTCGTAGGCATTGACCGGGAAGATGTCGTAGTGGCGCCCGCCCGGGTGTGCCACATGGTAGGTACAGCCGCCGATGGCGCGGCCATTCCAGGTGTCGATGATGTCGAACACCAGTGGTGCGTGGATGCCGATGGTTGGATGCAGCGCCGAGGGCGGGTTCCAGGCCCGGAAGCGCACGCCGGCGACATACTCCCCGTGGGTGCCGGTATTGCGCAGCGGTACGCGGCGGCCATTACAGGCGACCACGTAGCGGCTGTCCGTGAGTCCGCTGGCCTTGATCTGTACGCGCTCCACCGAGGAATCGACGAAGCGTGCCGTGCCCTGGCTGCTCATTTCCTCGCCCAGCACGTGCCAGGGTTCGAGTGCGGCGTGCAGGTCGAGCCGGATGTCCCCGACGGTGACCGAGCCGTAGTGCGGGAAGCGGAACTCCTCGAATGGTGCCAGCCAGTCGAGCTGGAACGGATAGCCGGCCTGCTGCAGGTCGCAGACCACGTCCTGCATGTCGGCCCAGACGTAATGCGGCAGCATGAAGCGGTCGTGCAGCGCCGTGCCCCAGCGCACCAGCTTGTGGCGGTAGGGCTGGTTCCAGAAGCGCGCGATCAGCGTGCGCAGCAGCAGCATCTGCACCAGACTCATGCGGGCATGCGGCGGCATCTCGAAGGCGCGGAATTCCACCAGCCCGAGACGCCCGGTGGCGGAATCCGGCGAGTACAGCTTGTCGATGCAGAATTCCGCGCGGTGGGTGTTGCCGGTCACATCCACCAGCAGGTTGCGCAGCAGCCGGTCCACCAGCCAGGGCTCGGTGACCTCGCCATCCGGCATCTGCTGGAAGGCGATGTCGAGCTCATACAGGCTGTCGTCGCGGGCCTCGTCCACGCGCGGCGCCTGGCTGGTCGGGCCAATGAACATCCCGGAGAACAGGGTCGAGAGTCCGGGATGGTGCTGCCAGTAGGTCAGCAGGCTGCGCAGCAGGTCTGGCCGCCGCAGCAGCGGGCTGTCCGCCGGGGTCGGGCCGCCGAGGGTGACATGGTTACCGCCGCCGGTGCCGGTATGTCGACCATCGAGCATGAACTTCTCGGTGCCCAGCCGGGCGAGACGGGCTTCCGCGTACAGGATTTGCGTGTGTTCCACCAGCTCCGTCCAGTTGCCGGCCGGGTGAATGTTGACCTCGATGACGCCGGGATCGGGGGTGATGGCGAACTTGCGCAGGCGCCAGTCGCGCGGTGGCTCGTAGCCTTCCAGGCGCACCGGCATGCCAAGCTCCCTGGCGCAGTGTTCGACGGCGGCGACCAGGTCGAGGTAGTGCTCCAGCCAGGTCAGTGGCGGCATGAAGACGTGCAGCATGCCGTCACGGATCTCGACGCACAGCGCGGTGTGGATGACGGCCACGCGGGCCTGCGGTTTGCCGCCGTCGGCCGGCGCCTGTTCGCTGATTTCGGGGTGCTCATCCGCCTCCGGCTGGAGATGGCTGAAACGCCGGGTGACCTCGCTGTAGTAATCCCCCAGCGGCGGGCGCGGGGCAAACAGGCAGCGTTCCGGTTCGATGTCGCGTTCCGCTTTTGCTTCCCAGGGGAGTGAATCCAGCGGCAGGCGCAGGCCGACGGGCGAGTCACCGGGCGTCAGGAACAGGTGGCCGCGGCGAAAACGCCAGGTGCTGCTTTGCCAGCGGTTTTGCCTGTCATCCCAGCGCAGCGGCAGGGCAAAGCCGGCGGGCTGGCCGAGATCGCCGGCCAGCAGCTTCACCAGCCGGCGGCGCTCGTCCGGGTTTTTCATGTCGGTGCCGAGCAGGTCGACGTTGACCGGCTGGTTGGCGTCCTTCCACAGGTAATAGAGGGTGTCCTCCCAGGCAGGCACCAGGCGGCTCTCCGCCAGGTCCAGGTGGCGGGCCAGCCGCGCGCTGAAGCGGCGCGCATCTTCCGGCCCGTAGCCATACTGGACGTCGTCCCGCGCCAGCAGCGCCGGGTCGCGCCACACGGGTTCGCCGTCCGGGCGCCAGAAGCAGTTCAGCGCCCAGCGCGGCACGGGTTCCCCGGGGTACCACTTGCCCTGGCCGTAGTGCAGCAGGCCGCCGGGGGCGAAGCGCCGCCACAGGCGCAGCAGCAGGTCGCCCGCCAGCGCGCGCTTGTGGGTGCCGAGTGCGGCATCGTTCCACTGCGCGGACTCCATGTCGTCGATGGAGACGAAGGTCGGTTCCCCGCCCAGGGTCAGGCGGACGTCGCCGGCTTCCAGATCGGCGTCCACCTGGTGACCGAGCGTCTCGATCATGGCCCACTGGTCGTCGCTGTAGGGCAGGGTGACGCGCGGGTCCTCGTGAATCCGCTGCACGGTGTTGCTGAAGCTGAAATCCACCTTGCACTTCTCGGCCTTGCCGGTGATCGGTGCCGCACTGACCGGGTGCGGTGTGCAGGCCAGCGGGATGTGGCCTTCCCCGGCAAACAGGCCGGAGGTGGGATCCAGCCCCAGCCAGCCCGCGCCCGGCACGAACACCTCGGCCCAGGCGTGCAGATCGGTGAAATCGTGGTCGGTACCCGAGGGGCCGTCCAGTGACTTCTCGTCCGGCGTCAGCTGCACCAGGTAGCCGGACACGAAACGCGCGGCCAGGCCCAGGTGGCGCAGGATCTGTACCAGCAGCCAGCCGGTGTCGCGGCAGGATCCCAGTGCCTTGTCGAGGGTCTCCTCGCAGCGCTGGATACCCGGCTCCAGCCGGATGCTGTAGGCAATGTCCTGCTGCAAGTGCTGGTTGAGACTGACCAGGAAGTCATTGATCTGCTGCCTGGAACGGTCAACGCCCCGCAGCCAGGCTTTCAGGCGGTTGCCGTTTTCGGTGATCTCCAGGTAGGGCGCGAGTTCCTTGCGCAGCGCGTCCGGGTAGCGAAAGGGGTAATGTTCCGCGTAGTCCTCGACAAAGAAGTCGAACGGGTTGATCACCACCATGTCGGCGATCAGGTCCACCTCGAACGACAGCCGCCGCACCGGTTCCGGGAAGACGATGCGCGCCAGATAGTTCCCGAAAGGGTCCTGCTGCCAGTTGATGAAATGCGTTTCCGGCAGGATCTTCAGGGAATAGGACTCGATCGGGGTGCGCGTGTGCGGGGCCGGCCGCAGCCTGACGACATGCGGCGAGACACTCACCGGCCGCTCGTAGCGGTACTCGGTCCTGTGATTGATTGCGATTCGTATGGCCACCGGTGTCCACCTGATCTGTTAAAAGTGCAACTGTAATCGACGCGCGGTCGTTTCCCTGCAGTGTCGTATCTGCCGTTTCCGGCGCAGCCCTGCAGGACAGTCAGTATGGCATGAATTAACGCTGAGACAGGCAAACTGCTTTCCCGGCGGTATTGCGCGCACGCCGGGGGAGGGACGGCTTGCCGGACCGGCAGGCGCCTATACGACGACCACGGAATTCTCGCCGTCGCCCACGGGGCTGGGGATGTACTTGTCAGCTGCCCAGTCGTTCTCCCAGGTCTCGCTGTCAATCAGGTACTTGTACTGGTACTCGTGGCCGCAGTCGAGATCGATGGTCACGCTGAAGGAACCGTCCTTGCGGCGCTTCATCGGCGTGCTGCCGGTGTCCCAGTCATTGAAGTCGCCGACCAGGTTCACCGAGTTCGCTGCCGCGGCTGCCTCGCCTGGCAGTTCAAACGTGACCTTGCAGACCGGCCTGGTCTTGAGTATCCGCTTCTTCATGAAATGTGGTCTCCTTTTGAGAACAGTGTTCAGGCTTGCGCGTCATCTTGTTGTGTGACAGCGCAGCGCGCTCAATGTTTTGCCTCGTGACTGCCGGCACTGGCCTGCAGTTCCAGCAGCTCCTCCTCCACCCCGGCAGCGTGGGTCAGTTCGGCGACATTTTCCCGGGTGAAGAACCCGTCAAAGTCACCGAAGCGTTGCACGTACTCAATAATAAGCGATGAGTGTTCCGAGGCGCTGGAGAATATCTGTTTCAGCCCCTGTTCCCGGGAACCTATGACGTCAAGGAGAAAGTCACGCCCTTGTGCGGCGATGTGCTTGACGACATATTCAATATTTTCCAGCCCGTCGGTCTCGCCGTCGCGGACCGCCAGCGCAATGTGGTGCAGCCGCGGGCCGTAGTTGCGCACGAAGGTTTCCGTGGGCGAGGGCAGGCGCGTCAGGTGATTGACGAAATAGGGGGTGTTGTTTGCCGTAAAGACCTTGGCCGGGCTGCGCAGCTCGCTGGCATGGTGCACGCTCTTGGTGACATTGGTGGAGGAATTCTGGTCCCTGATGTCGAAGGAACCCCAGTAATAATAGCTTGAGAGCGACAGCCATTCGAGGATCGCCACTTCCCGGTTCTGGCTGTAGACGCGGGTTGCGAGATGGTCGACGGGCAGGATCAGGTTGTCGATGCGCAGCTTTTTCTGCAGCGCCTTGGCAGCCTCGTACACCGCCTGTACATCCGGGTTGATACTGCTGAGTCCCAGGGCGTAGACGCGGATATCACCGGGCGGGTGTTCCATGTAGGCCACGATATTGTGCGTGTATGGCGATGGCTTGCTGACGGCGAGGTTGCCCGGCAGTTCCAGCTTGCGGATGTCGTCCTGGGAAAAGAAGCGGAAGCCGCGCTGTTGCTGGCATTCGACGACATCATGCATGTTTTCCACCCGCAGGATCTCGCCCATGTACCGGCTGTTGGGTTTGACCGCGCCGATCGGATAGACCTCGTTGAGACTGCGGAAAATGCCCCGGGTCGCCGGGTCCTTGACCTCGCGAATCAGGATGTCCGGTGACTGTATGTCGATGCGCAGGATATGCGTCCAGTGGCTTTCGCTCTCCAGCGTGACGAGGTAGTGATAGGGGGTCATCAGCGCGAGTTCGCCGATGTAGCGCTGCGAGTGGCCGGGATCAACGGTGATCATGATGGCGTCGATCTCGTTAATCATGCTGGTGAGCCCGAGGGCATCGCGCTCTTCCAGCAGCCGTGTCAGGTATTCCTCGAAGAAGGCCGAGTTCTGTTTGTCTCCGTGCCGCGGGCGTGAACTTGATTGCAACATGCTGCGTGATTCCTGACTGTTTGACTTTCCTGTCCCAGTACATCAGCAAGATTCACGCCAGCAGGGGCGGTACTGCCGGACAGCGCGGAACCCGCAGGTAATAGAACAGCTTAAAGTGCTGTTCGCGCTGTTCACAGCGCGCCGGCGGGGATGCACCTGCACACAGATGTGGCGTCACCCGCGGCGGATGCACCAAATTGAGCGCACCCCGCTGCCCGTTGTTGGTGCGATAGCTGCCGGGAGGCTGCGCCAGCGCAAGCACGAATACAGTCCGCAAGACCGTGATTTCATCTGGCAGTGCGCGAAGTGCATGGATGCTGCTTTCTCCAACTGATTGAAGGTGATGTAAAAGCTTGTTTCTCCGGGTTCGCTGAGCAGGCCTTGCGGAAGTTTACGGGACGTGCGTGATTGGCGTTTGCCGCATTTGGCACGCTGTATGCACAGTCTGGCTCATGCATGTGTTCGGTCATCCCTGACAAGCAGGCGCCATGGAGCACTGCAAATGACGAACCCGCAGGTGGTGCGACTCAAGTGAGGCAAGGTATCCCGTGGCAATCCAGTGGTCCAAATATACAGCGGCCCCCGCCTATGATGAGCTGATTACCCCGCGGGGACATGCCCGCAAGGCTGCGCGGCGGGCAGTCCGCTATATCGGGTCGCTGAGTGATACGGAACTGCGCGAGCGTCGCGATGCGGCCGAACTGGCGATGCGGGTCATGGGGATCACCTTCACTGTCTACAGCGATGAAGGCGGCATCGACCGTGCCTGGCCCTTCGACATCATCCCGCGCATCATCCCCGCGCGTGAATGGCAAAGTATCGAGGCAGGGTTGAAACAGCGCGCCATGGCGCTGAACATGTTCATTGCCGACATCTATGCGGAACAGCGCATCATTCGGGACAAGGTGTTTCCTGGCGAACTGCTGGCGAAGTCGGTCAACTTCCGCGAGCAGTGCATGGGCATCAGGCCGGCGCTGGATGTCTGGGCACACATCTGCGGCAGTGACCTGGTGCGTGACAGCGACGGCCGGGTCTATGTACTGGAAGACAATCTGCGCGTGCCGTCCGGCGTTTCCTACATGCTGGAAAACCGCCTCGTCATGAAGCGGGTCTTTCCGGAGCTGTTCGAGGATGTCAGCATCCTGCCGGTCGATGGTTACCCGACCCGGCTGTTCGATACCCTGGCCTCGCTGTCACCGCGACCGGCCGACTATCCCACCATCGTGGTGCTGTCGCCGGGGATCTACAACTCCGCCTACTTCGAGCATTCCTACCTGGCGCAGCAGATGGGGGTGGAGCTGGTGGTCGGCAGTGATCTGGTGGTGCAGGACGACGATTGCGTCTACCTGCGCACCGTCGGCGGCCTGGAGCGCGTCGACGTCATCTACCGGCGGGTCGACGACCTGTTCCTCGACCCCGAGGCGTTCCGGCCGGATTCCGTGCTCGGTGTGCGCGGGCTGCTGCGCGCCTGGCGCAAGGGCAATGTGGCGATCGCCAACGCGCCCGGCGCAGGCGTAGCCGATGACAAGGTCGTGTACGCCTTCGTGCCGGCCATGATCCGCTTCTATCTCGACCAGGCGCCGATTCTGCCCAACGTGGAAACCTACCTGTGCATGGACGACAGCCAGCGCGACTACGTGCTGAAGAACCTGGACAAGCTGGTGGTCAAGCCCGCCAACGAGTCCGGCGGCTACGGCATGCTGGTGGGGCCCTACGCCAGCAAGACGGAGCGCGGGAAATTTGCCACGCTGATCCGCAAGGACCCGCGCAACTACATCGCCCAGCCCACCCTGTCGCTGTCGACGGCACCGACGCTTTGCGACGGCCATGTCGAGGCGCGGCATATCGACCTGCGCCCCTTTATCCTGTCCGGGGAAACCAGCCACGTGACCCGCGGCGGACTGACCCGGGTCGCGCTCAGGCAGGGTTCGCTGGTGGTGAATTCCTCGCAGGGCGGTGGCAGCAAGGACACCTGGATCGTCGACACGGAGGCGCACGCGTGATGTTGCTTTCCAGCGTGGCGGAACGGGTGTACTGGATGGCGCGTTACATCGAGCGCGCCGAAAACACCGCCCGTATCATCCTGGTGCACAATAACCTGATGCTCGACATGCCACACCATATCCCGATCGGCTGGGAGCCGCTGGTGTACATCATGGGCAGCATGGACACCTTCGTGAAGCGCTATGATGAACCTTCCGAGCGCGACGTGATCCGCTTCCTCGTCGCCGACAGGCACAACCCGAACTGCATTACCTGTTCGCTGGCGATGGCCCGCGAGAACCTGCGCACCACGCGCGCCATCGTGCCGCGTGCCGCCTGGGAGACGCTCAACGATCTGTACGAGTTCAGCCGCGAGCATGCCGCCAGCGGCATCAACCGGCGCGGCCGCTATGCCTACATGAAACGGGTCGTCGACTACTGCCAGCTGCTGACAGGCAAGCTCTCCGGCACCATGTCGCACGACCTGACCTACGACTTCCTGCGCATGGGACGCAACATGGAGCGAGCGGACATGACGTCGCGCGTCATCGATGTGCGCGCCACCAACCTGCTGCCACTGCAGGCCGATGAACTCAAGCCCTTTGATGATATCCAGTGGAAGAGCGTGCTCGATTCCCTGATGGCCTACCAGATGTACCGGCGGCATGTGCATGTGCGTGTCCGCGGGCGCCAGGCGCTGCGCTTCCTGCTGCAGGAGCCCGATTTCCCGCGCTCGGTGCACTACTGCCTGGCCGAGGTCGAGCAGTGCCTGCGGCGCCTGCCGGGCAACGAGGCGGCCCTGCGGGTACTCGGGCGTGAACAGCGCCTGGTCAAGGAAGTAGCCATCGGCGAGATCCTCAAGGAGGGGCTCAACGACTTCATCGATGAACTGCAGCAGGTGCATACCGAGTTGCATGAGCAGCTCTCGGCAACCTACTTCAACGTACAGGAGGAGGGCGCACAGGCGTCCTGAAGTTTTTGAT